>JAGLTN010000099.1 GCA_023135255.1 Planctomycetota bacterium | reverse complement strand
TAAAGATAAAGATAAAGATAAAAAACCAAAAGATAAAGATACCAATAAAGATAATGACAAGAAGTAGAACCTTAGAATAACGAGGATTATTAAATATGCCGATTAATCAGAATTTAGTTCCGATAGTTATAGAAAAAAGTGGCAGAGGCGAACGCGCCTACGACATCTTCTCAAGACTGCTGAAAGACAGGATCGTTTTCTTAGGCGGTCAGGTAGACGATGACTCTGCGAATCTCATCGTTGCTCAGCTTCTGTTCCTCAGCAATGAAGACAGTAAGGCAGACATCCATTTTTACATAAATTCACCTGGCGGTTCAATAACTGCTGGTCTGGCGATTTACGATACAATGCAGTTTATCCGCTGCGACGTCGCAACTTACTGCATAGGCCAGGCAGCATCAATGGGTGCAATATTGCTGGCAGGCGGAACAAAAGACAAACGTCACATCCTCGACAACAGCCGAATACTTCTGCACCAGCCCTTGATCGCCGGTGTATTGCAAGGCCCAGCTACCGATCTCGACATCGAGGCAAAAGAAATACTTCGCCTGCGTCAAAGGCTTTACCAGATATTAAACAAACACTCTGGTCAGGATACGGATAAGATCGAAAAAGACTGCGACCGTAATCTCTGGCTCGAAGCGCAGGAATCTGTCGACTATGGTCTGGTAGATAAAATACTCCAGAAAGCACCCCAGTTAAACTCGCAGCAGTAACCAAAAACATTATTACCATGGATGGAAAGGTTATTACAGTGAAAACATTAAACATATTACTGGCAGGATGTCTCTTAGCAATAACCGCAGGCTGTGATGGCCAAAAAGCAAAACCCGCTATCAGCGAAAAGGTAGTTCTCCAGCAGCAAAACGCCCAGCTAAAAAAACAAATAGACACCTATAAAACTGAAAACGCTGAGCTTCAAAAACGACTTTCAACATTAACTGTTACAGGCAAAGCAGACACCAAAGACATCTACGACCTGAAAAAAGTTGAGCTGACCAAATACACTAATTTCTACGACCATGACAAAGACGGCAAAAAAGAAAAACTCATTGCATATTTAAAACCAACCGACTCGCAAGGCGACATCATCAAAGCAGCAGGTGAAGTAAATATCCAGCTATGGGATTTGAACCAAAATGACTCCGCCGCCCTGCTCATGCAATGGAACATCCCCGCAGATAAGCTCGGCGAAAAGTGGTTCTCCGCAATACTGGGAACAAATTACCGCTTCGCTTTCGACATAACAGACAAGGTCAAAGACTTCAGCAAGCCTTTAACTGTCAAAGCAACATTCAAGGATCGACTCAGCGGAAAAACATTTTTCAGTCAAAAAGTTATCGAACCAAAAGCAGACTGAAAACACGTTTATCATTTTAGCTCTTGCAACTGCGCGCCGGTAATATATACTGATCCTAATTGGATTTTACCGTTTATCCGCGGGTAAATAGCTTAAAAAAACAAGTTACGGCTTTATTCGCGGACATTTACTACCCTTAAGGGTATAGAATGCCGCTATGTCAAAATTACAAAACAGCATAATACAAGGCGACTGCATAGAAGTTCTAAATAAGATAAACGAACCTATAGCAGATTTGATCTTTGCCGACCCACCTTTTAACATTGGTTACAAATACGACAAATATTACGACTCTGTCAAAAGCAAAAACTATATTGCATGGACAAAAACATGGATGCAAGCCTGCAAAAAAAATCTCAAGCCTCATGGTTCATTTTATATCGCCATCGGTGACGACTACGCCGCCAACGTAAAAATGATAGCCGATGAAATAGGCCTGACCATGAGAAACTGGATAATCTGGCATTACACTTTTGGTCAGCAAACAAAAAATAAATTCGCCAGATCCCACACCCACATATTCTATTTCGTAAACGACAAAGATAACTTCACATTCAACGACCACGCAATAGGGGTTCCCTCCGACAGACAGCTTCTATACAACGACAAGCGAGCCAACCCGAAAGGCAAAATACCCGATGATGTCTGGAACCAGTACAGCCGAGTTTGCGGCACATTCAATGAACGTCAACAATGGCACCCCTGTCAGATGCCCGAAAGCCTGCTCAGAAGAATAATCATGACAAGTTCCAACCCGAAAGACTGCGTCCTCGACCCATTCAATGGCTCAGGAACAACCGCAGCCGCTGCCATCCAGCTCAGCAGAAACTACATCGGCATAGATATGTCAAAACAATACGTCGAGAACACCCGCAAAAGACTCGAAAAATTAAAAAAACTAACCGCCGGCCAAAAACGGGATATAATGCTAACTCAACTGCTGATAGATATGAAATTATCACCATCAGAAATCCTCTCCAGCAAAAAACTGCTGACTTTATTTGCGAATCAGCTTAAAATAAGAACAGATAACGACCAGCCGTATGACATTACAATGATCGAAAAGTCTCTAAAGGATTTGCAAAGTGAAAGAACCTAAAAACCTGATACTCTCATCTCTGCCTTTCATCGCATCAGCAATAATGCTGACAATAATCCAACCACCTTTCAACATTTCATATCTGGCATGGATAAGCTGGGTTCCTTTCATATACACATCTGCAAACAAGAACAACAGGCACTTCACATATCGCGCCTGCTATATCGTCGCACTGGCATATTGGCTCAGCAATTTATACTGGATGAACCAAGTCACTGTTGCCGGTTGGATAACGTTCTGCATATATACCGCGGCTTTTTGGCCTTTGCTTGCCTTCGCTTTTAGATTCACCATCGGAAAAATACCCCTGTTCATCGCAGCGCCGATATTCATAGTTGCAGCCGAGAGGCTCCAAGGCGTTTTCTTAGGAGGCTTCTTCTGGAAATTCCTCGCACACAGCCAATATCAAAACATTAAACTCATTCAGATCGCAGACATCTTCGGCGCCGCAGGTGTAAGCTTTTTAATAGCAATGGTCAGTGGTCTTATCGCCGAAATCCTGCTCAACAGAAGCAAAAAAAAGATAGCCATAATAAACCTCTCTGCCCAAACCATAATTGTCGTCTCAGCCATAGTTGCATCGGTAATATACAGCAACTACCGAATCGAACAGACGCCGGCTAACATTACGCCAGGCCCAGTCGTAGGTGTTGTCCAGACAAACTTCCCGCAATCTCTCAAAGACAGCGAACTGCAAGCCGACAGTGATTTCATGCTCAACGATCTTTTTCAGAAAAATAAAGAATCCGAACAAGCCGGCGCTGAAATAATCGCCTGGCCTGAAACATTGGTACAGGCAAATCTCGATAAGAGAATATTAAAAGTTGTCGAACAAAACTCAAAACATCTGACATATCATAAAAGAATCGCAGACCATGCAAAAGACACAACATATATCCTCGTCGGAGCATCAGGTGGAACGTCCCAAATAAACGAAAAGCTCGAAATCTATCTCGACAAAAAATACAACTCCGCATTCCTGTATACACCCGATGGTTCCCAGGCACCCCGCCAATACGACAAAATATACTTAGTACCTTTCGGCGAAGTTATACCTTTTAAAAAAGACATCCCCTGGTTGCATAAGTTTTTCGTAAGCATGACCCCTTTTGAATATGACTATTCACTCGATTACGGCACAAATTACACGATCTTCGAAATGACGACCAGAAAATCTCCAACACCTGAAAAATACCGTTTCTCCGTCATAATATGCTATGAAGACACCGTACCGTTATTAAACAGAAGATTCGTCCTCGACGAAAATTCAAACAAACAGATCGACTGGATTTTCAACATAAGCAACGATGGCTGGTTCGTAAAATTCAAAGATTCAAAGACAATACCAACCATCGAACTGCCCCAGCACACCGTTGTCTGCGTATTTCGCGCAATCGAAAACAGGATAAGCATCGTAAGAAGCGTAAATTGCGGCATCAGTGGTATGGTTGATACGCTCGGAAGATTCAGAGATGACTATATCGCTGGTAATCTGCCAAAAAAAGTAATGCAACGCAAAGCTATTGCTGGATGGTTTAACGACGTTGTGCCGATAGATAAAAGAGTAACGTTCTTTAGTAAATACGGACAATGGCTCGACAGCTACTGTGTTGTTTTCTTATTGATTATCTTCTGCTGGGCTGTCATCCATAAATTTAATGGCAAACGAACGGGAAAGGATTCCGGAAATGAAAAAAATAAATGAAAAACTCGTGCCGATTCTTTGTATCTTCTTTATTACCCTCTCTATAACTTTGGCTGATGGAAAAAACAGCGAAGGTGGAATTTTGCAGAAACCTTTCTCCCTGTTTGAAAAGAAATCTGAAAATAAAACAAAAACACCTCTCAGCAAAAAAACTTCCCTAAAAGACATGAAGCCCCGGGCAATAGAAATTATTCAACAGTCATTAGCCGACTCCGACCCAAGAATAAGAGCTAATGCTATTGAGATAGTCGCCCAAACCCGCCAGATAAGGCTTATGCCAAAAGTTGAAAAACTCCTTGAAGACAATTATGTACCGGTCAGATTTGCCGCTGCAATTGCCATCGGCGACATCCAATACAAATTAGCAAAAGATTCCGTAAAAAAAATGCTCAATGACCCCGACATAAATATCAAGATAGCTGCCTCTTATGCGATGATCAAACTTGGCAGCAAAGATAAATCTTACGAAAAAAAAATATCCGATGCCTTAAGAAATAAGGACCAGACTATACGCGCAAATGCAGCTGCCATCTTAGGAAAACTGGGCAATCAGGACAGCCTGGTTAAACTATACTGGGTACTCAAAGATAAAGATTCACAGGATATGGTAAGATTTCAGGCATTAGAATCGATCGCAATGCTTGGAGATGAACAGGTTATACAAAAAATCTGGCCTACTGTCATCAGCTCATACAACGATGACCGAGTCATCGGAATAAGGGCACTGGGGCAACTCGGCACGGAAAAAGCAAAAGAAATACTCATCACGAAACTCGACGACGATGTACTTATAGTAAGACTCGCCGCTGCTGCCCAGCTGGGAAGGCTAAACGACAAAACCGGCGAAGCTGAAGTTTTAAACGTCTTTAAAAACAACCTCACCGCAGGATTATCGAAATCTGACACCGAAAGGATAAATTTCTTCACAACTTTGGCTATTGGTGAGATTGCTACCAAGCCGCTTACCAAAAATCTGCCCGGTTTTCTTGGAAATGATTCGAAATTAGTTAAAATAGCTGCCGCAAAAGCTGTCCTGCAATGCACAAAAAGCTATAACTTGTAAAAACTTGCACTCATCACCAATAAAAATTCCAATAATGGGCGCTTTTCTGGCCTATTTAATAAAAAAAACTTGACCTTTTTAACACATAACCTTAAAATCGCGTTGATTTGGTATATTAACATGGGTTGTCTGCTTTGATGCAGCAGCTGTTTTTTCAAATGAGATTTAGCGAAAGGAGCTGATCTTGAGTAATTTTACAAAAACTTTAATCATTCTATCGACTTTGTCGGCCATATTCCTCTGTGGAACAGTTGTTTATTATGTCTCAAGTGCCGAAGACTACAAGCAGAAAAATGCTGATGTAAGAGCGGAGATGGACGCTTCACAAAAAAGTGAAGAGAACGCTCTTAAGCAGTTCAACGAAGAAAAAGACAGAAAACAGCGAATGGAGCAGGATCTCAACAAAAGTATCTCTGCTTTAAAAGCAAGCTCCACAGAGCTCAAGAACTCTCTCGACAAAGCTGAAAGAGAAAAAGCTCAGCTCCTGCAGAAGGTTACAACATCCGCTTCTGCTGTTGAAAGTTTGACAAAAACCAACGAACAACAGGGGGGCCTCCTCGCTGAAAAGCTCGCTGAACTCAAAAAAGTTGAATCGCAGCAGATAAAGGATCAGAAAGAGCTTAATGAAACAACTGCTAAGCTTATCGAAAAGATGGCTATCATCGATACAATGGACGCAAAAATTAAAAGGCTTATTGAGGAAAAAACCGATCTGCAGGCAAATCTTAACAAAACTCTTCAGCCCGCAGGAGAAGAAGCTGTCACCACACCGATAACAGCCCATAAGTCCTTTGCTCAGCCGGTACAGACCATTACCAGTGGTGATATTGGTCTTAAAGGCCTCATTACCGCTGTTGATATGAAACACTCAATGGCAAGTATTTCTATCGGTATCGCAGATGGGGTCAAACAGAATATGAAGTTCCATGTCACAAGAGGCAGCGAATTCATCTGTGACCTTATCATTCTTGATGTTGAATCTGAAGAGGCTGTCGGAATTCTTGACCTGGTTCAGCAGCAGCCAATGGTTGGGGACAATATCTCCACCAACCTGTAATTTGTTTTATAAAAAATAAAACGACTCAGTAATTTTGGTATTTTGAGGTTTATTTATGACTCCTGATATGCAGGCAAGAGGGCAAAAGCCCGTCCCGACAAATAATGTGTATACGCTGATTATTGGTTTGACGCTTTTGGTTGTGCTTGCTACAACTGTCTTTGTTGTATATACGTGTCATATGCAATACGGTAAAATATTCTTCGACCTCTTTTAAAAATTTAAGGACACGATTGCTCCGGAAGGGATTCTGACTGTGTGGCGACTGAAATCGATTTTAGGCTGGTTCAGCATGGACATGGGGATTGACCTCGGAACATGTTCCACCCTCGTCTGTGTACGTGACAAAGGCATCGTCTTAAACGAGCCTTCAGTAGTCGCTGTCCGCAAAGGAACAAACATCGTCCTCAATAATGGTGAAGCCGTAGGACTCGTAGCAAGAGAAATGCTCGGCAAAACGCCAGGCTCCATTAGTGCTATCAGACCTCTTAAAGATGGTGTCATCAGCGATTTCGAAATTACAGAAGCTATGCTTCGATATTTTATCAGAAAAGTCCACGACAGACGCTCACTCATCAGACCGAGAGTAGTTATCGCTGTCCCAAGCGGCATCACCGCAGTTGAAAGACGTGCTGTAATAGATTCCGCCGAGCGAGCCGGGGCAAGAAAAGTTTATCTCGTCGATGAACCAATGGCCG
>JAGLTN010000098.1 GCA_023135255.1 Planctomycetota bacterium | reverse complement strand
AAAGGCCAGGACCAGCTTGACAGTGTCATGGCCGAATTCTCTGAATCTTTCCCCGAAATCAAAAAAAGACTTATCGACGAGCGTGACATATTTCTTGCTCAGAAGATTCGCGAAGCCAAAGGCTCTACCGTTGTCGCTGTTGTCGGAGCAGGGCACGTTACTGGAATCAAAGAATATATTCAAAAAGACAACGACCTTGAACCCCTAATGGAATTGCCGAAGCCATCTATTTGGCCTAAGTTTTTAAAATGGGGCATACCTGCAGCAGTGATAGCATTGCTGGTTTATGGTTTTTACAAAGGCGGGGCCCAGCACTCGATTGAATCAATTAAGATTTGGGTGCTTATTAATGGTGTTCTGGCGGCTTTGGGTTCTGCCATTGCTCTGGCACATCCGCTAACAATAATTGCTTCTTTTGTGGCCGCGCCTCTGACATCTTTGCTCCCAATGGTTGGTGCTGGTTGGGTTGCGGGATTAGTACAAGCCTGGGTCCACAAACCAACAGTTGCTGACTTTGAGGATCTCTCCGAAGCAGTTGGATCGGTTAAAGGTTTCTGGAAAAATTCAGTCACTAAAATTCTGCTTGTAGTTATGCTCGCTAATGTTGGAAGCATGTTCGGGACGTTTATTTCAGGCTGGCTTATCGCCCAGAGGACACTTTAGCCTGTGTGAATGAGAGCTTTAATACCAGTCTCTCAATAGCGACTTTTGCAGTAGTTTGACCTGTTTTAATTTCAAAATCTGTCACAGCCAATCTCTGGATCAGGTCTCCGATTTGTTTTTGAGATAATTTGCCAACGATTCTGAAGAAGTTTTCCTTGTTGCCGAAGACTCTAAGCTTTGCTGCTATTTGCATGGGGTTTTGGTTGTCCTGAAGCATTGCTTTTGCTTTGAACATTTTGCTTAACTGGTATCCAAATGCGCCTACTGCGGTAAACTCTGCGGATTTGTCTGATGCGAACATGTTTCGCAGTCGGCTGATGGCTTTGTCGATTTGGCCTGTAAGAGCGGCATCGATAACGCCGAAGACATTGAATACCCTGTTGCGCCCGGTCAGTGATTCGATATTTTCACTTGTTATCGAATTATTATCACCGACCAGCAGAGAGAGTTTATCAACTTCATTTTGCAGGATCGGCAGATTATCGCCCAGCAGTTCCACAAGTAATTGGGCGGATTGCAGTGAGAGAGTTTTCTTGTAGGTCTGCTTTGCGTATTTAATCATTTCAGCGGGCAGATGCCATGGTTTAGGCGGCTCAGCATTTATCAACTCACCAACATTGATCAGTTGTTTAGCAAGCTTCGTATTGCTTCGCCAACTGCTCACAGCCAGGACTAAAACAGAACTTTTGCACGGATTTTTGAAGTAATTTTCGAAATAGGACCTGTTGTCAGCGTTAATAAATTTGTCAGCATTTTTAAGCAGGATAACCCTTTTGTCTGCCAGAAAAGGAAGTGTTCTAAGTTCATCAAAAATCTGCGAAGTTGTAACCTTCTCCGGGTCGGCATTAAATAAAGCCATAGACCTGTCCTGGTGCGACAGCAAGCTATCCAGGAGCTTGTCACATTGCATATTTACCATAGCAGGGTCTTTGCCGGCAATTACATATATTGGCTTAAAATCTTTTTTTAAATTAGTCTCAGCCATTTTTTTTAAGCTTTGCCCGGTTAAGATTGCTGCTTAGGCTCTGTATTGTTATCACTTTCTGCTTCGGTTTTGGTTTCACCTTCAGCCTTGGTTTGTTTTTCAGGTGCAGGCTCTGCTTGTTTTTCTTCTATTTCTTCGTCAGGTGCTATTTTTTCAGCTGCGACAAGCAAGTCATCCGCTTTAAGCTTAATAAGCCTTACGCCCTGAGTATTTCTTCCGATAGAGCGGAGTTGATCAAGCCCTGTTCTTATGATGATGCCGTTGGCTGTTATCAGCATAAGTTCATCGTCATCGTGTACAGCCTTGAGCGCAACAACTTTTCCATTTCTTCTGGTGGTTTTAATATTTATCAGCCCTAGTCCGCCTCTTGACTGGACTCGATAATCATCGAGATCGGTTCTCTTACCATAACCTTTTTCGCAGACTGTGAGCAGTGAAGAATCCAGCGTTGGTATTACCATGTCGACGACTTCGTCGCCTTTGCGTAATTTAATACCTCTTACACCTCTGCTGACACGTCCCATCGAACGAGCCTGTTTTTCATCGAACCTGATGGCCATACCATCTCTTGTGCCGAGCATTATTTCATCTGATCCGCAAGTCAAAGCTACTCCGATAAGGTCATCATCTTCATCAAGTTTTATCGCGATAACGCCGTTAGTTCTCGGATTGCTGTAAGCACTTAAGCTGGTTTTTTTCACAACGCCGTTCTTAGTAGCCATTACAAGCTGTCTGGGTGATTCTTCGGTTTTGTTAATCAGATCAGATACGTTTATAACCGATGTGACTTTCTCATTACCAAGGCTAAGCAGGTTAACAATATTTCTGCCTTTGCTTTGCCTGGACAAACTTGGTACATTGTAAACTTTCAACCAGTGACATTTGCCTCGGTTAGTGAAGATCAGAAGATAATCGTGCGTAAAAGCGGTGAAGAGATGTTCTATGAAATCACCTTCTCTTGTATCTGAGCCGATAATACCTCTTCCACCTCTGGCTTGCTTTTTATAGGTGTCGGTCGGCATGCGCTTTACATAGCCTGCATGGCTTAAAGTCACAACGACTTCCTCATCAGCGATAAGGTCTTCAATGTCAAAATCTTCAATCTGCTCAATGATCTGTGTTCTTCTTTTATCGCTGTACTTTTCTTTTATTTCGTAGAGGTCTTCACGAATAATATCAAGCAGCACCTCTTTATTTGAAAGTATTGCCTGAAATCCTTCGATCTTTTCCATAAGCTCAGCGTATTCTTTTGCAAGTTTTTCGATTTCCAGACCAGTAAGTTTCTGCAGCTGCATAGTCAATATTGCATCTGCCTGTGGTCCTGTCAGAAACTGATCAGCACCGGCTCGCTGTGTGAAGAAAGATTCAGGCAGGAGTTTTTTAAGCGTTTCAGACTCGACGATCTTCAAAGGCTTCTGCATAAGATTTATCTTAGCGGTTGGAGCATCAGGAGATTTTTTGATAAGCTCTATTATTTCATCAATGTCACTGACGGCCAGGATAAGACCTTCAAGAATGTGCGCACGGTTCTGACATTTTTTGAGCAGAAACCGGCTTCTTCTTCTGATAACAATTTTCCGATGGTCAATGAAGCTGTCAAGCAATTGCCTGATATTCAGAACTTCAGGTCTTTTATTAACCAGCGCAATGTTATTTATGGCAAAAGTCGATTGCAGCAAGGTGTATTTGTAAAGCTTATTTAATACGATCTCACTTTCAGCGTCTCTTTTAAGCTCGACAACTACTCTCAAACCGTGCCGGTCAGATTCGTCTCTCACATCGGATATTTCAGGAATTATACCCTCATGTACGCAGTCTGCGATTTTTGAAACGATGGTGGTTTTTATCACCATATACGGTATTTCAGTGTGGATAATTCTTTCTCTGCCTTTTTTATTTGTCTCAACTGTTGTTTTTCCGCGAAGTTTAATATGGCCTTTGCCCGTAGTGTAGGCATCTACAATACCTTTTCTTCCGCAGATAATACCGCCTGTAGGAAAGTCAGGCCCAGGTAAAACTTCGAGTATCTCTTTGAACCCGCAATCCGGATCATTAACTACCAAAAGCAAAGCATCGCAGACCTCGGATACATTATGCGGTGCCAGATTAGTTGCCATACCAACGGCAATACCGGTTGAGCCGTTGACAAGAAGGTTAGGGAACTTTGCAGGCAGAACAGTTGGTTCCGTCCTTGTTTCATCATAGTTGGGAATGAAATCAACAGTGTCACATTTTATGTCCTCAAGCAATTCAGTTGCAGGAGAAGTCATCCTTGCCTCGGTGTATCGCATAGCTGCCGGCGGGTCCGCGTCAATTGAACCGAAGTTGCCCTGCGGATTAATCAGGGTGTATCTCATGTTCCATTCCTGACCAAGCCTGACCAATGTGCCGTAAGTTGCCTGGTCGCCGTGAGGATGATAGTTACCGCCTGTGTCACCGACGATCTTTGCGCATTTTCTGTGCTTGCTTCTTGGGCCGAGGTTAAGGTCGTTCATCGCAACCAGAATCCTTCTCTGCGAGGGTTTGAGACCATCACGCACATCCGGCAAAGCACGAGCAACAATGACGCTCATAGCGTAATTCAGATATGAATTTTTAAGTTCATCGAGGATTCTTTTGTCCTCGAATTGTTCTTGTGGTAAATTGGTTTCTTCCATAAAACTTTTACTATCCTTAATGTAAAGCGGGTGTAAAAAAAGAGTACAATTACAACGCAGTATTGTATTTGAGAATCAGGGTAAAGTCAAGCTATAGAACGCCTAAATATCGCCTAAATGTCGCAGTTTTATTGCTATTTGAAGCGAAAATCACAAAAAAAGCCCCGATCTCGCATCGCTGCGAAATCAGGGCTCAGAAAAGGGTATTTTAACGGCTAAATTTCAGACTGGAACCGGTATTTTCCAGAGCCTACTTCAAAGACAGCAAAGCCATCTTCGATTCTGACGAATTTCACAAACTCTTTGTCGCTGTACATCTTTTCGATGTCAACTTCTTTTTCAATCTTTGCAGTCGGCACATAAACCATAGCTGTTGTGTTAGCTGGAATAGTAATATTAAGTTCGAATTTACCATTTTTAATCTTCCAGCCTGATTTTATTAAACCATTGACGGAGTCATAGCTTGCTTTTGCATAGGTGAGGCCGCCACTCGGTTGAGGCTTGATGATAATCTTTTTAAATCCATTGCCAATGGTGTCAATTCCCGCAACAGTGCCCATCATCCATCTTCCGACAGAGCCGAAAGCGTAATGGTTGAATGAGTTCATGCCAGGCGTCTGGAATCCTTTTTCTTTGGTCCAGCCGTCCCAGCGTTCCCATATTGTGGTTGCTCCGTTTTTGATGCTGTAGCCCCAGCTTGGGAAGGTGTCATTGAGCAGGAGTTTATACGCTATGTCTAAATTGCCGGTGTCTGTTAAAGTCGGCAGCAGATAGCTGAGTCCGACGAATCCGGTTGAAAGATGCCAGTTTTTGGCTTTTACTCTTTCGTATAGATGCCGGCCTGCTTTTACCCTGTCTTGGTCGCTGAGCAGATCGAATGCCAGTGCCATCGCATAACAGGTCTGAGTATTACCCTTGATAGTTCCGTCTTCTTTTACATACGCATCATTGAATGCTTTTTTGATTTTGTAAAATAGCTTTTCATACTTTTCTCCGTCTTCAAGGAATCCGACGTTGTATGCCATTTTGCTGAGCAGTTTCGTGCTGTAAGCGAAATAGGCAGTACCGATGACATCTTTAGGCGTATTGGATGCAATTGAAACCCAGTCGCCATAACCTTTGTTTGGCCTGAGCAGGTTTTTGCTGTTTTTCTCGCAATACGTAATCCACTTTTTCATCGATTCGAAATGCCTTATCACGAGTCTGTCGTCGCCATATACATGATGAACTGTCCACGGGCAGATAACACCAGCATCGCCCCACGCAGCAGTTCCGCCGCCCATCGCACATTTTCTCGGTGCAACATCCGGGAAATCACCCTCGGCGCCTTGTGCGTCATCGAGGTCAACCAACCATTTAGTGAAGAACTCGGATGTATCCATATTATACGTCGCTGTTCTTACAAATATCTGAGCGTCACCAGTCCAGCCGAGCCTTTCATCACGCTGCGGACAATCTGTTGGAATGTCGATGAAGTTACTTCTCTGGCCCCAGTGGATATTGCTATAAAGCTGGTTAACCATAGAATCAGAGCACTCAAAGCTGCCTGCAACAGCGGTATCAGAATTTATCACCAACCCTGTAATCATATCAAGGTCTGGTTTGGAGTCGAGGCCAGTAACTTCAACATATCTAAAGCCGTGAGAAGTAAACATAGGCTGCCATATTTCAGTACCTTTGCCTTTGCAGATATAGGTGTCTGTGCATCTGGCAGCTCTGAGGTTGTCCGTGTAGATATTGCCATCTGGCTTAAGCACTTCAACAAATTTCATAGTAACTTTTTGTCCCTTTTTGCCTTTTATTTTTAATCTTGCAAGGCCGGCGAAGTTTTGCCCCAGGTCAAATACATAAGCTCCTTTGGTGGGTTCCTTGATCGTTTTGGTAGGTATCTCCTCTGTAAGCCTTACCGGTACACCTGGGTATGCCTGGAAGTTTTTTGTTTCGATTTTTTCCTGTGTTGCAACCTTATCCCATTTGCAATCTTCAAAGCCTGGTTTATCCCATCCGGTCAATTCTTTGTTTGCGTCATAAGTTTCGCCCATCATCCAGTCAGCTTCGATAGTTGGGCCATAGTTTGCTTTCCATGAGCCGTTACTGACGATTTTTTCTGATGTTCCATCTGTGTATGTCACCTCAAGCTGGCAGATATACCTCGGATTTTTGCCGTATTGTTCACGGTTAAATCCAAAGCCGATATGCCCGGCATACCAACCGTCGCCTAAAAGAGTTCCTATGGCATTGTCGCCTTTTTTTAGCATGTCGGTGACATCGTGAGTAAAGTAATAAACTCTTGTCGGATAATCGGTCCAGCCTGGTTTGTAAAAT
>JAGLTN010000097.1 GCA_023135255.1 Planctomycetota bacterium | reverse complement strand
AACCCCGCATCGAAGCTTACCTCTTTTGCGGTTACCGGAACTAACGGCAAAACCACCGTGGCGTTTCTGGTTCAATCGGTAGTACAAAATGCAGGGTTCAAATGCGGCCTGGTCGGAACGATCCTCTATGACACCGGAGCAAAAAAGCTTCATTCGCCTTTGACCACTCCTGATAGTATCGCAATCGCTGATATGACAAGTCAGATGGTCGAAGCAGGCTCAAAGTATATGATAATAGAAGCTTCAAGTCATGCACTCGACCAGAATCGTTTAGCAACAATTGATTTCAAAGCTGCTGCGTTTACAAACCTTACCGGTGATCATCTTGATTATCACAAAACAGAAAAATGTTACCTTGAGGCAAAAACACTGCTGTTTGAAAATTTAGCTAAAGACTCAACCGCGATTTTAAACCAGCAGTCGCCACACGCAAAAAAGATCGCTGAAAAAACCAAAGCAAATATAATGTGGTACGCTGTTGATGAACCGGCTGACCTTACAGCAAGCATTAAAGCTATGGATATCAGTGGTACTGAATTTTTTATGACGTATAAAGGACAGGAACAGGCTTTGAAGACGTCCCTTCTGGGTTTATATAATATAAGCAATATTCTGGCAGCAGGCGGCATTTGTCTGGCAGGTGGTTTTGACTTTGAAACAACCGCCAAAGGACTCGAAACCATGAAGATTATTCCGGGCAGGCTGGAAAAACTTGATTGTGATGCGGATTTTACAGTTGTTATCGATTACGCCCATACTGACGATGCTCTGGAAAATGTTTTGGAGACTTTGAAACCAATTTGCAAAGGCAGATTAATAGTAGTTTTCGGTTGTGGCGGAGACCGTGACAGAACTAAACGACCGAGGATGGCAAAGGTTGTTGAAAAATATGCAGATTTTATTGTTGTTACAAGCGACAACCCCAGAAGCGAACAGCCTGAATACATAATCGGCGAGATAATGACAGGCTTTGACAACCCGGTAGCTGACAGTATTGAAATTGAAATCGAAAGAGCCGACGCTATTAAATTCGCTATTGATATGGCAGAAAAAGATGACATCGTCCTTATCGCAGGCAAAGGACACGAGACATATCAGATCATAGGCAATGAAAAAATCGGATTCAGCGACAAGAAAGTCGCTCTTGAGTGCCTTGGGAAGAAGAAATGAAAAGTTTTTCAATCACATCTCTGGCAAAAATAATTAATACATCTTCAAGCAAAAATCTTAATGGTAATTTAACCGGGATAAGTATCGACTCACGTACGGTAAAGACTGGTGATTGTTTCTTTGCTATCAAGGGTGAGAATTTTGACGGCCATGACTATGTAACCAAAGCTTTTGAAAATGGTGCTCTATGTGCGGTAGTAAACAAAAATCACCCATGTAACAATTGGCCAAGTGACAAAATTATCCTCAAAGTAGACGACGCATTGCAAAGCTTAGCTGATTTTGCAAGTCAATATCGAAAACAGCAGAAGTTTAAAGTTGTCGCTATTACCGGCTCGGTTGGGAAAACTACAACAAGGCAAATCGCTGCACAGGTCTTAAGTAAACACTATAATGTTTTCCAGTCGCCGGCAAATTTTAATAATAATATTGGTTTGCCAATAACCTTGCTCTCAGCGGATCCGCAGCATGAGATAGTTATCGCGGAATTAGGTTCGAATTATCCCGGTGAGATAGAATATCTTTCCAAAATAGCTGCTCCGGATATTGCAGCGGTTACAACAGTGACAGCTGCTCATTTGCAAGGCTTTAAGAATCTGGATAATATCATCGAAGAAAAATTATCCATCGCTGCCGGTCTTGCGGACGATGGTTTGCTGATAGTAAATGAAAAGCTTAAGGGGCATTGCCAGGTGAGAAACCTGAGCTTTACTACTTTCGGGCAATCCGCTTTTGCTGATATTTTCGCTGAAGATATTGTTTTATCCGACTTTTCGAGCAGCTTTAAGATCGAGGGGGTAAAGATCGATGTGCCTTTGCCCGGACCCGGAAACGTTGAAAACACCATTGCAAGCTGGGCAATATGCAAGGCTTTGGGGGTGAGTATAAAGGATTTCGCTGCTGCAATAAGCACTGTCAAAGCAACCTCGATGAGAACCGAAACTATCAAAATCGGTGATGTTACTATTCTGGCAGATTGCTATAACGCCAACCCTGCTTCGATGAAAAATGCCCTTGTGATACTAAGCAATATGAAAAGTTTTAAAAACAGTCGAAAGCTTTTTATCTGCGGCGACATGGCTGAGCTTGGCAGCGAAAGTAAAAAACTGCATCAACAGCTTGGCTTGGATATATCTAACACTGACATCGATCTTCTTATCACTATTGGTGAACTTTCCGCAATGGCTGGTCAAACTGCGGAAGAAAACAGTAATATTGAAATAAAATCTTTCAAAGATGTGGTTTCTGCATGTAATAATCTGGAAAAAATCGTTAAAGATTCCGATATAATATTAGTGAAAGGTTCGCGTTCGGCAAAACTTGAGCTTACAATAGAAAAAATGAAACAGATCTTCAGCTGATCATACCCTTAAGGGTAATAATTGCTCGCGAATAACCGGGAAAATTCAGTTGAAACCAGTATAACTAACGAGAAACAGACAAGTATGATTTATCATTTATTATGGCAGTTACGTGATGTTTTCACCCACAAGTTGGGGTTTTATGCTTACCAAGAGGTAATGTTTCGCTCGATTGCCGCAATTTTGACAAGTTTTTTAATAGCTATGCTGCTGGGTCCTAAGATAATCCGCTGGCTCATGACCAAAAAGATTGGCGACAAACCCGAATTTCACCATGAAGCATTAAACGAACTAACCAAACAAAAAGCCAACACCCCTACAATGGGTGGGCTCATAATCATTTTAGCAGTACTTGTCAGCACCCTCTTGTGGGCCAAGCTAAATAATCCTTTTGTTCAAAAAGCTATTATACTTGTCATATGGTTCGCCGCGTTGGGTGGAGTTGATGACTGGTTGAAATTGACAAGTGATATTCGCCATCGAAGCCGGGATGGTCTGAAAGCATGGGAAAAATTACTTTTTCAGATCGGCGGAGCTGTCCTTATCGCAAGATTTCTATATTCTGATTTCAGATATATAGATGATGGTACGCTTTTCTGGATGCCGTTTTATAAATACGGTATCCCGCTGGCAAGCTGGATGTTCGTGATGATCGCAATATTTTATCTTACTGCTACAAGCAATGCGGTAAACTTAACCGACGGGATGGATGGTCTGGCTTCCGGTTGTGTGGGCATTGTAAGTTTAGTGCTTATCCTGCTTTGCTATGTGGCCTCGGAGACAATGACAAGAACAAGCCATATAACCTGGTCGAGTTACCTCTTACTGCCTCACATCCCACATGCAGGTGAATTATGTATCTTTTACTCAAGTATCTTCGGTGCGGTGTTAGGTTTTCTCTGGTTTAATTGTCATCCTGCCCAGGCATTTATGGGGGATATCGGTTCACTTCCACTCGGCGCTGCAATGGGTTATGGTGCGCTTGTTACAAGAAATGAAATACTGCTTCTGGTTATTGGCGGCGTTTTTGTAATCGAATTAATGAGCGTAATAATTCAGGTTAGCTATTTTAAATATTCAGGTGGGAAAAAGGTTTTCAAATGTGCTCCAATACACCACCACTTCCACCTTTCAGGCTGGTCTGAGCCACAGGTTGTTGTCCGGTTCTGGCTATTGGCAACTGTGTTCGCTGCTGTTGCTTTGGCAACTTTGAAACTGCGATAATTAGTCGTCCCTGAAAAAGAGATTAAATTTTCATAAGTACTTTATTTTATAAGCACTTATGTGTTGCGTAGTGTGGTCTTTTGTGTACAATTCTGGAAGTTTTCATGGAAAAAACACTAAAAACCTTGCAAAAAAGAATTGAAAAATGAAACCTCAAAAAACAAATAATCAGCCACAATTACTTGTCTCACAACAACTGATCAAATGGGCAGGGGGAATTT
This sequence comes from Planctomycetota bacterium, assembly GCA_023135255.1. Taxonomy (GTDB): domain Bacteria; phylum Planctomycetota; class Phycisphaerae; order Sedimentisphaerales; family Anaerobacaceae; genus JAGLTN01. The sequence continues at coordinate 10,792 of JAGLTN010000097.1, read as the reverse complement.
AAATCCAGAAGTGAGGTGGTAAAAACTTAAGTTCTTGTAAAATAAGGGGTTAAAAAACTGGAGGCGGGGGGATTCGAAAGATGATTCTGGAAATATAACTCCTGTATACACAAATAGTTGTGCTCTGCCAATTTTGAATAAATCCAGTATTAAATCCAGAAACCGTATCAAGCAAAAGTGCCGTGTGTTTTGTTGTGGGTTTTTGAGTAATAATAATTAGTAATAAATACTCTTATTAAAAGAAATATTGAATTACCGTCCTACTGCTAAAATTGTTCTTTTCGAGATACGTCAGAAGTGTGATCCATGATTTCTGTTTCATAGTCTGAAAATATTATAAAAACATAGTGAAAGTTGCAATAACTTTCATCGGAAGCAACTTTAAGTCATTTAATAATAACTATTTATAAACAAATAATATTTGCACCCTACGGGGTTATCTGACAGGTCATTAACATCGGTTAGCCTATTTTCACAATCATAGTAATATTTATATGCATCATCAGTAGATAAACAGCCGTTATTGTTGTATAAATATTGAGTCACTCCAACATAAGTATACTGGTTCATATTGTTGGATGTAAAGCTTAGCGTTGTGCCATCGTATGTCTCAAGCCAATTGCTCAAAGCATCGTATAGATAGCTGGTAGAATTGCCATTGATTATACAGCATTCTTGATGTACTTAATAGCTTCTTCGTAATGTGCAATTGGAAGCAGTTTTAAAAATGAATTTATTAATCCATCAGACGCTTCATATGGTACACCATTGATATAAATAGTTTTACTATAAAAGCTTGATAGGGCAATTGAAAAACGAATGATTTTTTGAGTATTTTTATGTACTACGCAACAAAACCGAAAATCAATTGCTATTTCATCTTGTTTTTTATTGGTAAAATCAGTAAAAGCTTTTGTGAAATCAGAAGAATATGGTGCAGCGGTACAGGCAATGATATTGCTGGTTGTTTTCAGGCATGGACCATGTATTAATTCTTCTTCCTTGAGAGGAGCATTTCTATCAACACTTAAAGGTATGTAATACACTTCTATTTTTTCAAAATGCATTTTCTTGGAATTTTCTAAAAAATCATTCACGCTCATTTCTGCCTTTGGATTCGCTATCTCCTGAAAAGTTTTTGCATAATCTGGTTTATAAAAAAGCAGCCACAATATAACTATTGCTAATGTCATTAAAATGCAAGAAAAAACACTTTTCATCATAAAGCTCTTTTTTATTTTTACTTCCATGTTTGCACTTTTCCTGTTCTTGGCTTTTCATTGGTAAAAATTACTATTAATGTGGTTTAATATTAGTTAAAAAATAAACGGTAAATAAATATCATTATATTTAATATTTTATTAAAGTGCAGAGTCTTTCATAGGTATCAATTTGATTTCAACTAAATAATTGGAACCATCATTCAAAGGATATTCATAATTACTAAAATATGATATCTTAGCTGTTTCGTATTCGATACATAAAAATCTGTCTTTTTGCCAATAAATCTTATCTCCCTTGATAGAAAAGGCTGAAAAAATAGGTTTATCTTTTTTTGCAATCTTTTTGCCAGTTGCAACAATATATATATCTAAGATATAAGAAGAAGTTGCACCAGTGTCAGATTCTACCAATACAACCTCCACTTTCCCATCTGGTGATTTTATTCTTTTTGTCTCAATTTCCTCTCTCTTAAAAACTAATGCTGTGCAGTATAAATAGTATGTAAATGATACAACCACAAAGATGGCAATAAGTACCATTAATTTATTTTTCATAACCACATCCCTTAATTATTGTGTTGTTAGTTTCATTAAATATGATTTAGCAATGTTAATATTGTATTAAATCGAAAAATATAAGGTTTTGATTGTAATACTCAAAACCTTGTTTTATCATTTCCTGATCTTCTAACGTATCGCCATAAGGAGCTTTGCCACCAAATGGATTTATAAAATATCCTGGATAACCTTCTCCTGCAAACTTACCTGTTTTTTTGTCACGTGCAGCTCTTCCTGCTTCCCGTAATAATCTTCTTTCTGTAAAACCAGCTGCTTTTCCCACGAAACCATAATTGAAATTCCCCATGTTTTCAAATTCAGGATGGGTGATTTCACCATTTATATGACCTAAACGTTTATAGTCCATTGGTGTACCAGGCCTGACAAGGTCGGAGAAACCCAAAATACCAACATAATGTCCCGCGAAAGCATTTCTTAATGGATCATATCCCGCTGGAGCAGGAATCTTTTGCCCGTTTGGTAGAGTAAAGTAGTTTGTGCTATCCTCTTTACACAAGCCAAATGGATCAAAGAAATTAACTGGATTATTTCCCACATAAGCATACATGTTCAAGCCATCATCATAGCCAATCGGGTCAGGCTGGAGAAATCTGCCTATATTTGGATCATAAATCCTTGCCCGATAGTAATAATTAGCAGTTTCGCTGTCTAATCGTCTGGCTGTGAACATATATGGATTGCCAACACTGCTTGTTGTATCAGGCTTACCAAAAACATCGTAAGAATAACTTTCCACGATTACATTATTCACATCTGAAAGAGCAACTACAGAACCTAATCCATCAAAATGATAATAATAAATCTCATTACCATCTGACACATCAATCATACATATCGGCTCATCGATGCCTGAGCCGTAAATGAATTTGCGAGCAAGAACATTATTTTCATATTCTGCGATAACCTGCTGGCCATCGTAGCAGTATTTTGTTGTAACATTTGGTGGGCCGTAAACAGTTTTCTCAATTCTGCGACCCATATAATCATATTTATATGACGCCACAGCAGCATCATTTACATCATTAACATCGATCAAGCGATTTTCACAATCGTAATAATACTTATATGTGCCGTCATTAGACAGACAACCATTATTGTTGTAGAAATACTGAGTCACTCCAACATAAGTATACTGATTCATATTGTTGGATGTGAAGCTTAGTGTTGTACCATCGTAAGTTTCGAGCCAATTGCTCAAAGCATCGTACAAATAGCTGGTAGAATTGCCATCATTATAATCAACAAAAGTCAGCCTGTAGATTTCATCGTAGGTATAGACGTGTGCATTAGCATCATCAATCTTCATACTCAGGCGATTGCCAACCAGGTCGTAATCATCGTAGGCAAAGGTAATGGAGTTCGTATCATCAAGATTATTTGTCAGTTTCGTAAGCCTGTTGCCAAGATCATAATCATAAATAGCGTTTGCATCGTTGCCGAGCGTTAAAAGAGTTCTTCTTCCAAGAGCGTCATAATCGTAATCAGCAATTTCTGTGCCGTTATAGAATATTTTATCCAGACGACTCATCGCATCGTATTGGTATGTTACATTGCTGTCATCAGGATAAATAAGCTCAGTCCTTCTGGAAAGCTCGTCATAGTCATAGCTGACAAGCCTATCTTCGGGGTCATTGACATCGGTAACTCTGCCTATTCTGTCATAATAGAATTCTGTAATATCACCCCTGTCATTTACGTCATAGATCCTGCCTGCGATATCATAAGTATAAACAATATTAGGCTCTCCAGGCCGGTTTACAACTTCTAACCTGTTAAGGGCATCATATTCATAGCTAATAATTTGTTCTGCTCTATTGGTCTTGCTAAGAAGATTAGAGTTCTTGTCGTAGCTGAATATCTCGTTAGAATCATCAGGGTATGTAATTAGTTCGAGCCTGCCGAATGGGTCATAATCATAAGTTGTAATATTATCGTTAGGATCAATAATAATTTTCAAGTTGCCGTTCTTATCATAGCTGTATTCAGTCATATTATCATTGGCATCTGTCATACTTCGCAATAATCCTCTTTCATCGTATTCAGATATAGTACTGTTTAGATTCGGGTCTGTTATGATATTCGGGTCTTCATTTTTATTGTAGCCGTATGAAGTCAAATATTCTGAACCCAGCGGGCCTGTAATACTTTTGAGGTTGTCGAGTATATCATAGGCATAAGTTGTTGTTTGAGTCTGTGCACCCAGAGAGCGGGAGATTGTTTTTACTTTCTTGTTAGGAGTGTAGGTATAGGTAGTTGTTTGATTTAAAGGATTTTTAGTTTCTTCAAGCAGATCGATCGGGCTGTACTTGAATTTAGTTATATCACTATTGGGGTCTGTAATTTCAATAATATTGCCCACCCGATCATATTCATATTCGGTGGTTATGTTGAAAGCATTGGCATCTGTGTCATTGTAATCAACAATCGTTTTCCAAAGGTGGCCGAAATTATTAACATCTGCTTCGGTAGGGTAGTAAAGATACTTCGTTAAAATACCGTCAACAGAAATTGCAGTATCGAGCTGACCATAAGCATTATATGCAAACTCCGCAATAGGTGTTTCATTGCCAACCGTTGGATATGTTATCTTTTCGAGATTGCCATTGCCATCATAATCATAGCTGGTTGTTTTACCCATGGCATCTGTTACTGTCTTAAACTTATTAGGCCAGTTCGGATCATAGGTAAATTCTGTTCCAATCACATTCGGGTCATTTGGATCGTAGGTATATCCACCACCAAGGATATTAGGATCATCAAGATTAGCTTTCTGGTATACTCCTGTCAGATTGCCGTTGGAATTATAAGTATAGTCAATACTGTTGCCATCAGGCAATATTGTTCGGATAACTTGGTTGTTGGTATTATAAAAATATTGGGTTGTAAAAGAATTAGGGTCTGCATTAGGATCTGAAGTATAAATAGTTTCTGTGTCTATCTGCCCGGAGTCAGTGTAATCTACCCTTGTTTCGTAATCTTGCCTGTCAGTTAAAATACCATAATTAGCTACCGAGTTATAATCAAAAATAAAAGTTCCATTGCCATATACCTGGGTGTCAACTTTATCATATACGTCATAGTCATTGGTGATATATATATCGCCATTAGGATCTTTTATCTGTTCAAGATTATGCCTTAGGTCATAAATATATTCTGTAATCCTGCCGTTGGGGTCTTGAACTGTGGTCAGATCATTAGTAAGAGGATCATGGGAATAAACCCAGATTCTACCAGCAAAATCTGTTATTTGATACAATAAGCCATTAGCATCATAAGTAAAAGAGTAATCTCTTCCAAGATCATCAGTTATAGTGTCGATCTGGTATTCTCTGGCTACCAGGCCATACTTGTTTTCAGGCCCACCGTAGCTTTCAGTATAAAAATAATTAGAATGACCGTAAACATCTTTCAGTTCATCATCTTTATAATCAATTTCTACATAATTATTATTTTCATCTGTTATTCTCCAGAGACAGCCGTTTGTATTAAAATTATACTGTAATCCGCTTTTTTCAATGAGAGTAAAACGTTCAGTAACCGGATCAAAAGATATATATGAATTTAAATCATCTTGTCTTGTATAAAGATTAGGATCATTTGTATCCTGGATGAAATCTCGTTTATAGCAACCTCCACTTAATAAAACAACACTATTAGGTTCTTCTGAGACAGGAGCAAGGGGACGGACTTTCATATTATAATTGAAATCCCAGCCGTAACCTAACTGCGAGTTGTATTCTCTCCTGCTACCGTAGGTTCTTGTAAATGCCACAGACATAGTTCTTGCCGGTATAACAAAATCTGTAACAGTAAGTTCATACTCTCCATTACTTAAATGGACGGGATCGGCTTTTGACGTATTATTATTAGCATTTTTATGAGCCTGCTCAGCAGGTTCTTTTGAATTCAAGTTAGCTACGACATCAAGTATAATAGCTTCAAAGTTGGGGTCAGAACTGCCACCATCAGGGAATGTTTGAGTTAAATAATCAAGTAAAAGGCCACTATTAAACAAGTCTAGTGCGTTACAAGCTTCTTCTCTTGCATTTGAGTTAAAAGATTCATCACAAACATCTCCATCCCAATCATGACATGTTTGATACCCTGCTTGAACTTTTCTCCAAGGTAGCTCATATTCACCACAAACGGAAGGTCTCCATTCTTTAGCTGTATCTGAATATACATATTCTAGTAACATTATTATAGCATCGTTTGTAATGCCTTCATATACACCACAATATTTTACACGATTTGTTTCCGTACCCCATCCCCATATCCACCCATCACTATATTCCTCAGCACATGCCCCCTTTAAGACGAATATAACTAAAACCATACTCAGTAATATTTTTTTCATAGTGAATCCTCTATAATCCTATTTACACACATTAATCTGTCTTTGATTGTTTTCCCTCATTCCGTCATAACGGACTTTGATTGTATATTCTCCATAAACAGGAACATAACTTGTCCCATCAGTACTTTTACCATCCCAGATTATTTCATTGGGATCAGTACTGTTTACTAAAGATGTCCAGAAAATATTTTCATTTGGATCATATACACTTACCACTACATCTCTTTTTGGACTCATATCGAATGAGATCGTTGTTATTTCATTGTTTAATGGAAGAATCCTGTTGGGGTTACAAGTGATAATATCATTGATGTCATGATCATAATATAATTGGATCGTTTCTCCACTAAAATCGGCAGAATTAGGATCAGGTATTCGAACCTGAACAATATAACTCCCGTCATAAGCTATAAGTCCGTTGCTATCTCTGCCATCCCATGAGACTTCATTATATCCCATTACGGTATCGTCAGGCAGAGATCTGACTATTTCATTAACGTCAATTTGATTACAATCTAATATTGAACTGCAAGAAGCATTTGACCAATATTTAATGACGGTCTCATATGGTGGTGAAGTTGGATCAAAAGGTGACGGTTCAAATTCCATGTGAAGTACTTTTATTAGCTCATCTGTTTCCGCATTTGGATCATATCCATAAAGGTATTCGCTTTCATTTGTAAATCTGTCTCCATCATCATTGTCATTAGGATCATGCTGATTAGGATCATCATTAGGCCAATAGTATTTTTCCCAGTTGTCACATATCCCATCATTATCAGCATCCGTGGTTGTTGTGGCTTCAGAAGTATTCCCATATAGCCCGATATTGATTCTACCACCATTAGGTGATGGTTCATTACTGTAGTCCGCCCAAGGCTCACCTGCATCAATACATAGCGAATTAGAATCTAAGTGATAGTCGTTACTATCTGGATATTGAAATAATGGGTCAATGTTAAAATTACCAAGACCTTCATAAGTTCCATCGTTATTGCCAATACAACAGTAGGTGATATCAGCGTCCTCTATGTCCACAAAATTACTATCATTTCCCCATATAATACTATTTCTAACTGTACCAATTTTACCGTTTTGCGTTGGATCAATTCTGCTCTTAATGCCAATACTGTTTTTGGTAATGATGCAATTTGAAATATCCTTTTCATGGCTGTTGTAAAAGTAGATTCCCTTAGAGGTTTGATTTGATATTACCGTGTTTAATACTTTTATCGGATATGCTCCCACGGAACTGGTTGAAATTCCATTGTAATTATAATCAATTGTGCTATTTATGATTTCTGTGTCACCTTCCACGCAGTATACCCCGCTACTTTCGTTGTTACAAATCAAACAATTATCTACACTCAAAACTCCCTTATAATTATATATACCAGGCTCCTTATTATTCAAACTTATAAGAGAGTTTGAAACCGTTACATTGGAATAATATGCACTAATTCCGCAATCATCATTATTGGAACTATTACAGTCATCTATTACTACAGTTGAATACTCAATAAATATCCCATGCTGGCCAATTGTATCTTTTGCTGTGCAGGAGATAATTGAGCTATTCAGACAGTTTGATAATTGGATCCCTCTGGTAGTGCAATTCTGTATTATACAATTTTTAATTTTTGCACAATAACCATATACATCAATGCCATAACTACCACCTTCAACAGTAAAACCTTCAATAACCACATTCGCACCATTACCATTTTTAATATCAATCGTGCGAGATGTATTATCCGGATCTATTATAGTAGCAGCAACGACACTTGGATCTTCCGGATCAAACGAAACTAAACTTAAACTTTTCCCATCAAAATTAACATTTTCTACATATGTTCCAGTATCAACTTTTATGGTATCGCCATTTATTGCAAGGTCGATAGCATCATTGATTGAACTTACATCTTTAGGAACAAAAATGGTTGTATTATCAGTTGGTATATCATTAACATCATTGGGATCACTTCCATGCAGATATTCACTGAGGTTTTTATGGCTATCATCGTCAAGGTCTGAATATGCATCATCATCATTGGGATTTAAGCCGTAGAACTCTTCCCATTCATCCGGCATGCCATCACCGTCAGAATCGCCTCTATACTCATAGGCACCAATATCGAGATAGTCAATTGTTCCGGTACCTGTATTGTTAACATCATTAACATCAAGTCTAATCTTGCCTGCTATATCTAATGCAGGAGCTTTGCTATAGTCAGCAGCATCTATACAACTGCTTTCTGCTTTGATTTTCAGGCCGTCATCGATAGTTCCAAATAGTAAATCAATACCCAAAGGATTTTCAACATTTGCAAATCTTGGATCGCTGTCAGTGTTATTTCCAAGGTCCTGCCCATAGTTACTATTCCAGTCGTTGCCGTCACCGCAATCTTTGATAACACAATAACTAAAACCTGTCTCACAACCTGTTTCATTATAGACTAATTCGCCACAGCCATCTTCGGTATTATTCCATATGACTGTATTATAGGCTGTAACATCGCTGTTGTTGATATTATAGATCACATCAGAAATTGAATTTGCATCATCGGTGCCAATATTATCGCTGAAAGTACAATTACTGATTTCAACGAGACTATCAACATTGCAAATTGCTCCTCCATCGGCAGCTCCATTACCACTGAAAACACAATTACTAAAAACAGCTTTTACTCCATCATTATAAACAGCACCACCATAACCAGTAGAGCTCATTCCTGCCCTATTATCAGAAAAAACACAGTTCTCAAAAATAACTGTCTCTTCGTATTGATATGAAGTGGTATAAACAGCCCCTCCTGAATAACTAGAATAATTATCTTTAAACACGCAGTTTGCAACAACCATATCGTCAGTAAGAATCTTCAAACCTCCACCTGGACGGGAGGTATTTATGCCATTTCTAACCTTAAAGCCATCAAGTCTGGCATTATCACCGCCTATTACTACGGTTTTACTATTAGCATCGCCTAAATCACCATCAAGGATTGTTAAATTAGCAGAATATACACCCGAACTCCAGTTGCGACTATGCAAACCAGCTGACTCTGTGAATCCGCCAAATACATAAACACCATCTACCAAATCAAATCTTTTATCAGGGTCGTTATCGCCGTTAGGATCAGTTGCATTAGCATCAGGACAATAAGTTCCTTCACTTACGAATATCCAGTCACCAGCAGTAAGGCGATTATCATCGAGAGCATCCCTTAGATAGTTATAAGCATCATCCCATGTATTTCCATCATTATCACCTCCTGTGACATTACAATCAACAAAGAATATACGTGGGACTTCATAAGCTCCTATATCTATGTAATCAGGAGTTCCGGTTCCCGTATCTGTGCAGAAACTGTCGATACTTGAATTGCCTGCAATATCAGTTGTAGGAGTAGAAGTTGTTTTATAAGCAGCATCAATTGCCGCAGTCTCAGGAAGTGGTCTCAAACCATCATCACAAGTGCCCGCAATAGAGTCTGCTCCGAATATATCATCTTCATCTCTAAAATTAGGAGAACTGCTCAGGAGATTAGATCCTGTCGCATAATCACTGATAATACATCTGTTTAGAGATATACTGCTGGTACCTGCATTATATATATCATAGTCTGTAGTATTTGCAGTATTATTCCAGAAGATACTGTTATACACAGAAACAGTATTAGAGTCATAATCACTGCATATAGCTCCACCATATTCAACAGAGCTGTTTTTACTGAAAGTATTTCTGTCTATCGAAATATCCGAGTCTACAAAATACAGCCCGCCACCGCATGAACTGACAGCTTTTGCTGTATTTTCCCAGAACACACAATTTATTAACTCCAAATCAGAATCTTCACAATAAATACCACCTCCGTTGGCAGCTTCGTTTTCAATGATATAGCAGTTGTCGATATCAGCATCTACTCTTTCAAAATAGATACCACCGCCATCTACAGTATTTGCGTCATTGCCAGTTATGATAAGATTGCTGAGAGTTAGTGAGTTACTGTCTGTACAGTAAATACCTCTTAAACCGTCTTTTATTGTAAAACCACTAATTTGACATTCTGTTCCTGTGGAAACGGTTACAGCATTGCTGTCAGAAGAGCTTTCGATAATAGTCTCTTTTACATTTTCCCAGTCTGTATTGTATAGACTTCTTAAAGTAATATCTTTATCAATTGTTATTGATTCTTCAAAAGTACCAGGATAAACCACTATTTCATTGCCATCGGAAGCTGCACTGAGAGCATTTGTGATCGTATCATACCATGTTGTATCATTGGCTTCGGTTATAAGTTTAACATCACCTACGGTAATGGTAATTGTATCAATGTCATATTTAGCAGGATCATCATCAGTTATAACTCTCAATGCAACAACGTATTCTCCTGCTGTGTCAAATGGTTCTGTTGTCGCAGTTTCAGAACTTTCTACATCGAAGTTCTCGTAATCGTAATCAAAATCCCATTCATATCCTACAATAGTACCGGCAGTATAATAAGAAGAACTACCATCAAAATTTATAGAATCACCAGAAGATATGTGATCCAAGTCCGCCGATATAACAGCTTCAGGTAGCGGAGCACAAGCCAGACAAATATTAGCACATACTAACAACAAAATGCTGATA
>JAGLTN010000096.1 GCA_023135255.1 Planctomycetota bacterium | reverse complement strand
GTAATTCAACAGAACAAGAATTCAAAGAGGTCACAGAATTCGTCAAGAAATATAAAATAAAGAAAAGACCTCTTCAGTTTATGCTGATTAACAGTAAAACCGGTGAAGAAGTTTTCAGGGTTAATCCGACTTCAGATGACCCGGCTGTCTTATTAAAAAAAGTGTATCAACTGTTACCAGACAAATACAAAGGTCAATGGATCGATAACTTCAAAGCGGCAGAAATGATCGCAGAGAAAACCGGGCGGCACATACTGATAAACTTTACAGGAAGTGACTGGTGTATCTGGTGCAAAAGGCTAAAACAAGAAGTCTTTGAGCGAGGAGGTTTCAGAAAATACGCCAGGAAAAAACTTGTGCTGGTAGAAATAGATTTCCCGAGAAAAAAACCGCTCCACAAAAAAGCTGCAGCAGAAAATAATGCACTTGCGAAAAAATTTGATATTAGAGGCTATCCCAGCGTTATCATACTTAATCCCGATGGGCAATTAGTCGGCAGAACAGGTTATGTTCGAGGGGGAGTGAAAGAATTTCTTGCGGGTGTAAAACAAATGATGGAGAATTAAAATGAAATCGATAAGCAGAAGGGAATTTTTAAGATCAGCCAGCAGAACAGTTGCTTTAGGGACAGCACTTTCTTTAACACTGCCGGCGATTGCAGAAGACAAAAACAGACCAAACATATTATTCATAATGTCCGATGACCATGCGGCGCATGCTATAAGCTGTTATGGGAGTCGAATTAATAAGACGCCTAATATTGATCGAATTGCTGAGCAGGGGATGAGATTCAATAACTGCTTCTGCACGAATTCGATATGCGGGCCCAGCAGAGCGGTAATCCTGACGGGCAAATATAGCCATAAGAATGGTTTTATGAAAAATGGTGACAAGTTTGACAGTGGCCAGCAGAGTTTTCCCAAGCTTCTCGGCCAAGCTGGCTATCAGACTGCGATGATAGGCAAATGGCACCTGGCGAGTGACCCACAGGGATTCGACCACTGGAAGGTTTTGTCTGCCTACGGCGGTCAGGGGACATATTTTGATCCAAAATTTAAAGAGGACGGCAAGTATGTTCAGGAAAAGGGCTATGTAACTGACATCATAACTGATGATTGCATTGAGTGGGTGAAAAACAGAGATAAGAATAGGCCTTTCTGCTTGATGTATCATCATAAAGCGCCTCATAGATCATGGGAACCTGACGAAAAGCATGCAAAGATGTATGAAGACATTGACATACCATTGCCTGAAACTTTTGATGATGATTATGCAACCAGAAGCGATGCTGCCAGACAGCAGGAAATGACAGTTGAAAAACATTTCAACAAACAGGATCTTAAATTTGACCCACCAGCTGATCTCAAAGGCCATGAACTAAAAAAATGGAAGTATCAAAGATATATTAAAGACTACCTCAGGTGTATCGCGTCTGTAGATGACAACATCGGCAGGATGATGGAGCTTCTTAAAGCCGAAGGCCTGGAGGATAATACCATCGTTGTTTATACCTCCGACCAGGGATTTTTCCTCGGCGACCACGGCTGGTATGATAAAAGATTTATGTACGAAGAATCGCTTCGGATGCCTTTGGTCGTGCGGTATCCGAAAGGGGTTAAAGCTGGAACTACTAATGATGATATAGTTTCCAATGTCGATTTCGCGGAGACTTTCCTTGATTTTGCAGGAGTGAAAATCCCCGATGACATGCAGGGTGAATCACTTAGACCATTACTAAATGGTCAACGACCTTGGGGCTGGAGAGATGCATTTTATTATCATTACTATATGTACCCAGGGCACCATGTAGTGAAAAAGCATTACGGAGTTCGGACAAGTAGATATAAGCTGATCCATTTTTATGATGACATCGACGCGTGGGAGCTTTTCGATCTACAGAAAGATCCAAACGAATTGAATAACGTCTATGACAACCCTAAATATGCGAAAATTGTTAAAAAACTAAAAGCTAAGATCAAAAAACTGCAGAAAAAATATAAAGACGATACCGCGGTTGCTACCAAATTAAAACCTGAAGGGACAATGCTCGATTTTAATTTCGATGACATTAAAGACAACATCGTTAAAGACAATTCAGGCAATGGTAATAACGGTAAGATCATCAATAACGCTTTAGTGGTTGATGGTAAAAAGTCTAAAGCCCTTAAATTTACGGGCAAGGAATATGTCGATGTAAAAAACTCTCCAAGCCTCGACCCTTCAATGCAAACCTGGTCGGCGCAGGCATCGATTAAACCAGATGCCGATGGTGTGATAGCAGCTCAAGGCGGCGAAAAACTCGGATACATGCTGTTTATCGAAGATGGTAGGCCTTGCTTTACGGTTAGAAATTACTCAATGAACTTTACCGCCAAAGCAACAGAAAAATGCATCGGCAAATGGACACACATTGTTGGCGTTGCTACCAGAAATACCGTAACGATATATGTCAACGGCAAAGAAGCTGCAACAACAGAACTGCTTAACATGATGAGATGGGACGCCCATGAAGGCTTCCAGGTAGGCCGCGACACAAACAACCCCGTTTATAAAAAGATATCCAGCAAAGGCTTCAAAGGATTGATCGAATCTGTAAGACTGCATCGGGGCAATTTAAGCAATTGTGATATTGAAAAATCATACGAAGGCTGTTAAAAGGTTAAAAGCTGATTAAAAATCTTATTGTTTAATTTCAACAACTACAGACCAATGGTCTGATGCAGTGTTTGTCTCGCTGTTTCTGATAACTTTATGTTTTGCAATCTTACCGCCAGGATCAAGGAGAAACGAAAATATAATCGTTTTGAATAATAATCTTTTAAGAATGCTATTTGCTTAATTTTTAATATGGAGAATTTAATATGAGGTCAAAAAGCCGGCTTGGGTTATTATTACAAATCTTTTTTGCAACATTAATGACTTTTACTATTTTAGAAGCGGGAATCCCTTTGAACAGCTATCAGGGTGATAAAAGTTGTAAGTGGGATAAGCTCAAGGTTGAAGGGGTCGAGCTTGGTAAGAAATACGGGCGATTTATTGCCCCGCCGAGCAAAGATATTGATTATGAGTTGTGGTTGAAAAACCTTCACAAGTACAGGCAAGATGTTATAAACGGCAAAAATTTTCAGAAAATAATTATCGATTATAAGCCACCAAGAGCGTGGATAAGAACCGACCAGATAATCGCAAAAACACTTGGTCTTAAAAGGAGAGAAGAAATTGTTGTTACTATAGATGCCCGCTGGGTTGAGGGAAATAACAACTTTTGTATTGCTTTTGATGTTCATGATAAAGTTGACAATTCCAAGAAAGGCTGGTCATCTGTAGTAAAGCATATTGCTATTAAAAAGGATAGGAAATTCAGCACATACGTGACAAAGGTAGTTGTGCCTGAGTTTGACTGTGAAACACAGTGGGTCATTCCAATTTTTGGGATGGATGCAACATACGATAAAACGGCAGGAAAAATTGATATCAGAAAAATTGATATCTCTGTAAACGATAAGAAAAGAAATGGTGCTGTAACAAAACTGATTAAGAGTAATCCAAATTACAGTACAAAGCTGGATCTTAGTATTTATGATAGGCCTGAACTTGAATGGGTAACGAAAAACTTTTCGTGTCATTTTACATTCATGTATGACAGCAGTTTTTATGACGGTCAGACAGGGTATAAGCTGAACAGTTTTCTTGATGATGGTCAGCAGCAGTTTGGCGGTTATGATTCGATATTGTTATGGCAGGCGTATCCGAGGATCGGAGTGGATGAGAGAAACCAGTTTGATTTTTATAAGGACATGCCCGGAGGTCTGCCGGCGATACGCAAACTCGTTGCTGGAGCACACAAAAGAGGCGTTAAGGTGTTTATCAATTACAACCCGTGGGACATCGGAACCACCAGAGAGGATAAAAGCGATGAGCAGATGCTTGTTGAACTGCTTAAAGAGATAGATGCGGACGGAATATTTCTTGATACTATGACTGAGGCGAAGATGTCACTGAGGCGATTGTGTGATAAAAGCAAAAATGGGATATCGCTTGTACCGGAGTGCAATATCGCTATCACTCAGCTTCCCTTTTGCAGCGGGTCTTGGGCACAGTATTTTGAAGATAAGACCCCGCCTGGGATGCTGCACTTGAAATGGATCGAACCCAGACACATGCAGTACCAGATAAAACGGTGGGATATGAGCCATCAGAGCGAGATAAAATCAGCATTTTTTAACGGCAGCGGAATGAAAATATGGGAAAATGTTTTTGGTACATACATGCCCTGGAAAGCCGATGACAGCAAAGACTGGAAGATGTCTGTTGGTATATTGCGATGTTTTGCAGATATCTTTACGAGCAGGAACTGGGAGCCTTTTTATCCGACGGTGGCTGATAAAGTATTTGCTCATAAATGGTATGGTGACGGAATTACCATTTTTACGATACTTAATTATTCGGGCAAAAAGCTGCGGAATCAGCCTTTGTTTGAAATGCCCAGCGGTGATGATACGGTATATTATGACTTGTGGACAGGCCAAGAAATCCAGGCGTGGAAACCTGGCGAGGAGAAAGTGCAAATAGCAAGCCCGCTCGATACCATTGGTTGTGTACTGGCGATTCGCAGGTCAAAGATAAATGATAAAATAAAAAACCTTTTAGCAAGACAGGCTAAACTTTATTCAACGCCTTTACCAAAAGCCGATAACAGGCAAAGTCGCAGTGACATCAGATTTGCCAAACCAGTCGGCAGCAGTAAAGCTGTCAGCATGGATTCGAGACCTGAAGGTATGGTATATGTTCCCGGTCAGAATTTTACTATGAAGCTTAATCACAGGCGCAGAGAGTGCGGCTGTTACCCGGATCCTGATGCGCCAGAGGAAAAATGGTTTAAGGATTATATTATTGGTCATCCATGGAATGGACAGATCACCCATAATATTGGTACTGTTAACATAAAGCCTTTCTTTATCGATGAAACCTTAGTGACAAATGAGCAGTTTAAGAGGTTTTTGCAGGAGTCTGGATATAAGCCTGAGTGCAAAACTAACTTTCTGAAGCATTGGCGAGACGGCCAAATGCCTGCTGAATTGGC
Source organism: Planctomycetota bacterium (assembly GCA_023135255.1). Lineage (GTDB taxonomy): Bacteria > Planctomycetota > Phycisphaerae > Sedimentisphaerales > Anaerobacaceae > JAGLTN01. The sequence goes on along the minus strand of JAGLTN010000096.1, from coordinate 3,375 downwards.
TGACCATCCGGTTGTTTATGTTGATATTGATGATGCGCGAGCTTATGCTGAATGGGCGGGCAAACGATTAGCGACTGAGTTTGAATGGCAGTTAGCGGCGCAGGGTGATGATGGGAGAAAGTGGCCTTGGGGCAATGAATTTGACGCTGATAAATGCAATACTACAGGTGACAGAACAGAGGCGGTCAAAGCTCATCCGGAGGGCAGGAGTCCTTATGGCTGTTACGATATGAGCGGTAACGTTTGGCAGTGGACAGAAAGTTATCGTGATGACGGTCATACGCGGTTTGTGATGATAAGGGGAGGCAGTTACTTTAATGCCAAAGGCAGTGATTGGTATGTCAAAGGCGGGCCCAGGCCTTGTGACAGCCATACAAAATTTATACTGATGTATCCGGGACTTGACAGATGTGCTACAATTGGTTTTCGATGTGCAGCAAATGTTAAAATAGAATAAGGAATTATAATACCTATGGCAAGTTTACCGAAAACTCAGCGTGCAGTACAATTAGTTGGTCCAGATGAGCTAATTTTCAACGATTCTAAAAAAGTACCCGATGTCGGCGACTATCAGATGCTTTGCAAGGTAGAAGTGGTTGGGCTTTGTTTTTCTGACCTTAAATTATTAAAGCAGTTTTCGAATCATCCTCGCAAGAGTGAAGTTATTTCCGGCATCGATAAAGAAATATTGGAGGACTTGCCCAGTTATGTCCCAGGCGAACTGCCGGCAGTTCCGGGTCATGAAGCGGTGGTCACTGTTATTAAGGCAGGTGATAAAGTTGCCAATCATAAAGAGGGCGGACGTTATCTTGTTCAGGCGGATTTCAGATGGATAAAGACAAAAAGCTCCAACGGTGCGTTTGGTTATAATTTTGAAGGGGCGTTGCAGGAATATGTCCTTGTTGATGAAAGGGTGATAACCGCTCCGGATGGTCAATCGATGTTTATTGAAGTCAGCGATGATCTTCCCGCCTCAGCGGCAGCTTTGGTTGAGCCCTGGGCATGTGTGGAAGATGCTTATGCTTCAAGCGAGAGGGTAACAATTAAAGCAGGTGGTAATATGCTGGTTGTCGGTAATGCTTTTGATAGTAAATTGTTTAATGATTTTTTAGTCGAATTCGGCAAGCCTGCTTCTATAACATTAGTATCAGATTCGCAGCAATTGGAAACAGATGTGGTTGTGGAAAAGGTATCTGAACTTTCTTCTCTTGCACAAGGCAGTAGTTTTGATGATGTGATATATTTCGGCAGCGATGCAGCTGTTATCGAATCGCTTGTGCCGATGGTAGCAAATCATGGGTTACTTAATATTGTTCTTTGTGGCGGTGAGATTGGCAGAGAAGTTTCCATGGCTATTGGAAGGGTGCATTACGGCAACATCAGAATAACGGGCACTGTTGGCTGTAACCCTGCTGAGGCAATGCGAAATATTCCCGAGACAGATGAGATACGCCCAGGCGATAAGATCAATGTGGTCGGCGCGGGCGGTCCTATGGGGCTGATGCATGTTGTACGCAATGTCTGTCAGGGGATTGATGGTATCGTTGTCTATGCAGGTGATGTGAGTGACGAAAGGTTAGAAGCTCTTACGAAAATCGTTAAGCCTTTGGCAGAAAAAAGTAATGTAGATTATCGGCCTTACAACGCTGCGAAAGCAAACCCTGAAGAAAAATTTGATTATATTTCTTTGATGGCGCCGGTGGGGCAGTTAGTATCACAAGCGGTTAAAAGCTGTAACGCAAATGGTCGGATAAATATTTTTGCCGGTATTCCTGTAGATGTTGTAGCTGATATCGATCTGGACGTTTACATAGCTGAAAAATTATATTTTATTGGCACAAGCGGCTCTACGCTGGAGGATATGAAGCTCGTTCTTGAAAAAGTCAAATCTAAAAAGCTGGACACAAATGTTTCAGTAGCAGCGGTTGCCGGTCTTGGAGCTGCTGTTGAGGGTATCCGGGCTGTGGAAAATCGTTCTATTGCCGGTAAAATCATCGTTTATCCTGCCTGTAAAAATCTAAAACTCATCAAATTAGAAGATTTACAGAATGATTTCCCTCAAATAGCCGAAAAACTCGATAGCGGATTGTGGACTTTACAGGCTGAGAAAAAGCTACTCGCATTTCCGTAATGCTGCTTTAGGGTTTTGAATTAGCGGTATTTGACAGGCAAGTTTCAAGGTTGCCAAACTAAAGTCCGGTAAAAAAGATTGTTTTACGGCTCAAAAAGAGTTTTTGAACTATTTTAGGCTTGACATAGGGCTTTTTATCGCGTATGTTCAGGAGTCAGTGAGAAGTTAACTATGTGGTGTGGTGAAATTTTCGCAATTCCAGATTCTTTCGGAGATGTAATCTGGCAACAGGCTTGTTTTCTAAGCACACGTTTTTTTAAGAATATTTGTAAGTTAAGAATTGTTATTCGAGCGAGTGGCTGGAGTGACGTAATTTATAATGCTGACTTTATTTTTGGAGGAGCGCATTATGTGTGAAAAACTTTTATTCATTTCTGAAAGGATGGTGTGACCATGAAACAAAAATATTTTGGCTTAGTAGCTGTGTGCCTTACACTGATGTTGTGTGTAGGTGCTTTCGCAGATACTATCGATTTGTCAAGCGTGGGCTATGATCACAATATTGTGGCCGGCCCCGGCGATGTCATTGTTATTGCTTTTGATTATGACACAGGAGGCAATGACACTACAATTAACTTCCGTAGGCTAAATGATGATGGCGGTGACAGCTGGATGATGCCTGTAGATTTTACAGGTACCTATATTGAGGTCGATTCAGATTATGGGCCTTATCGGTATAATGTCAGCCTCTCCGGAGTGAACAGCTATGTATTCATGCTGGATCGTTCTAACGGCTTGTGGAAAATGTCTCTGAATGGCAGCCCTGTTGATTTTGTCGCAACTTCAAGTACGACAAATCCTCAGCCGGACGGAACTACGGTTACTGATGGTGTGGTTGTTGCTGATAAGTACTTCTCAGATGAAAGTGCCGAAGCAGTACAAAATGCCGCAGATCTTGGTTGGACAGCAAATGCAGGTGACGGTGTTGGTGGTACAGGAGCTTATAAAGTGAAGTTTCCTCAGGCCAGCGGCTCTTATATTGAAAACCTGACAGTAACTCCGATGCCCGGCATGATGATGTACTATGGTTTTGAAAGTGTTGGAGCTACAGTTACTGACGGTTCAGGCTATGGTAATGATGCTACGGTCGCTGGTGACGTGACAGGTTATATTTATGGCCGAAGCGGCGCTGATGCAGTGTTTGGCGGGACAGCAGCGGATTCTCTTGATGTGACTGCAACAACACAGGCAGACAGACCCAGCTCGGCTATTACTATTGCGGCATGGTGCAAGGTTGATGATAC
>JAGLTN010000095.1 GCA_023135255.1 Planctomycetota bacterium | reverse complement strand
GGAAGTCAACATCGTCCATGTTCAATGCAACAAGCTCGCTTACCCTGATACCTGTGCTGTACAAAGTCTCAAGTATCGCCCTGTCACGCGCCCCAAGCCAGTTAGTCAAAGGCGGGGTGTCGAGCAGTTTTTTTACCTCTTCATATTCAAGGAAACGAGGGAGTTTCTTTTCCTGCTTTGGAGTTCTGATAACTTCAACGGGGTTTGAGTCAATTTGGCCTCTCTTTACCAGAAACTTATAGAAACTTCTTAAAGTAGCAAGCTTTCTTGCTATCGTTGATTTTGAATATTGCTTTTCATTCAACGAAGCCATGTAAGCTCTTGCATCGTCTACTTCAATTGTAAGTAGTTTCTGATCCAACTTAACCTCAGTCTGGTGTGATGTAGCCAAGGCAGGAGAATCTGAAGTTGAGAAAGCTTCACCCGATGAATCAGGATGCTGAAACTGTGCAGCATTTTCCATAATAAACTGACCAAACTGGACCAAGTCTGCCCCGTAACATTTGGCAGTATGTTCGGAAAACCTTTTTTCGAACTTTAAATAATTAAGAAAATTCTGAACCATCACACTATTTTCCATAATCCACTTACCTTTTATACTCTATTCGATTTATATTGCAATTCGTTACACAAATCAGCCAACTCTTTCATGCAAAGCTGGTTGTTTTATTTCTTATCAAAAGTTCATCAGCCTGACCAATAAGAGATCGAGTCAGCTTGAAACTAAGAACAGCAGCATCAAACCAGTCGAAATCGGTATTTTTATCTTTGGCCTGGGCGATAAGGGCATCAAGAAGCTTGTCTTCTGAACCTCTTTCGTAACGGAATATGTACTTTTCCGTTCCCTTATTCAGAACAAGTTGTAATTTCATATTTTCCATTTTCACAGTCGACTAACCCAACTATCAATCAATAAAAAATAAAAGCTCACATTCCTCTTATCGGTCTATAAGCTCATAACTAAAGTAAAATTTCCAGTTTTCACAGAAAAAGTTAAAACCGCATAAAGAACCGGGAACTCTAAGTTGTTTATCGGCCAACAAATGGATATGTCTTTACAATTTGAAGTGGTAAAATCTGTAAATTAACGCAAAAAATGAACAAATTTAGATTTACAGCTTAGTTTTGGTTAATTTACCTTGTAGAAAATGACACCATTTTTTTCTTCAGAAGAAATCTGTTTGCTCTGCTGGAAGTGCCCAATATATTTTAGGGCCTCATTTGGGTGTATCGCAAGTGACTGACAGTTATCCTGCAGCGAACAAGGTCTTCGTTTCAGTATCGATAATACGGCATCTGTCCTGTTTTGTGTGTGTTCCCCTCTCTCAGAAGGAGAAAAAGATGCAACGACTTCAGCGTTATCACCAAGTTTATCCGCAATGGCTTTAAGGGTTTCGTATGTCATTGGGTTAATGCCCTTCTCGGCTGTGGGTCTTACAGCTGTATTAAGCTGGATTTTATCGGGCTTTATTATATCTACTGCCTTTTTTAACTGAGCAATGTGTTCATCTGATGTGTTAACGGATTCGATAAAGAAAATTTCCAACCAGAATTTGCCTTTGAATTGCTGCCTGAAGAGGCGCAGGGCTTCGGTTATTTCTTCAATATTTATATCCGAAGCAGGACGATTAATTTTTTCAAAAATTTCCTGATCGGCTGCGTCGAGTGACGGGACAACCAAATCCGCTTTCAAACAGGCATTTCGGACAGCTTCATCGGTCAGCAAAGTAGAGTTTGTAATAACAGCAACGGGAATATCAGTGATTTTTTTGATCTCATCGATGATATCTCCAAATCGGCTGTTCAATGTAGGCTCACCTGACCCGCTGAGGGTAATATAGTCAGCTTTTCCGCCCTTTTGTACCCAATCCTTTAATTCTTCAATAACCGCAGCGACCGGAACATATTCCTTTCGCTGGGTGGTTTTCTCTGTAGTTCTTCCGAGCTGACAGTAAATACAATCAAGGCTGCATACTTTAAATGGGATAATATCAACCCCCAGACTGAAACCGAGTCTGCGAGATGGTACCGGGCCGAACAAATACTTCATTTCATCTGACATTATTATACTGATCCAAATTGAATTTTACCGTTTATCCGTGGGTAAATATACTGATCCCAATTGAATTTTACCGCTTATCCGCGGGTAACTAACTTAAAAATAACAAGTTACGGCTTTATTCGCGGACATTTACTACCCTGAAGGGTATAACTTAAAAATAACAAGTTATGGATTTACTCGCGGGCATTTACTACCCTTAAGGGTATATTTATGCTGAGATCCGCCTCAGCGATTGTGCTATTTTGTCTTTAGCCTGTAATCGTACATCTTTTCACCAACGCGCCTGCTGGCTTCGATAATCTCAGCATAAGGATTGTCGCAGACATCGATGAATCCTATCTGATAGTTTTCATCGTCAAATCTGCCCGTTGTCGCTTCGTCTCTGTACTGGAACCAACCCGTACCTACAATGTCCGGATTCCTCAGCGCACCCTCAACATAGTTTTGATAAAGCTCTGCTCTATGCTGCTGGTTCCTTGCATATTTGAGCCCTGTATGAAAAAGCCCCCTGTCAAGAGCACCAAAATGAAACTCACCAACGAGGATAGGCTTATCTGTCGAACCGTCAGGCAAATCATAAGTGGAAATGTCATAATAATAAAAATTATAGCTAACAACATCGCAGTACCTCGATGCCATCCTGGCAACATCATCATTCAAAGCTGAAAACCTGCTGCCGAGATAAAGCTGATTAGGTGCAACCTGCTTGAGCACATGATTTACCGTACCAAAATATTTCTCCGCGACTTTAAGATAGAAAGCCTTGAGGTCTTCGTCAGCCCTTTTGGCATCAGGAACGTTTGTGCATTTAAGCAGCGCCTTCCAGCTTTTGTGACTTGTGCCCCACTTTTCGTTAAGCTTTTCTATAGTCTGATATTTCTTCTTAAGGTCATTAACAAAAACGATCTTTGCGGGCTGATCGGCAGGTGAAGCCAGGGTAGACTTTGCAATGCAGGTGTTGTCACCCCATACAAGCTCATTGTCTACAAAATAACCGATACACCACGGGTCATCTATCGATTTGCCCTTTTCATATTCAAGCCTTCTCTTTAATGATTTGACAAAAATATCCGCAAACGGATCGGGGAAAGGCCCCCAAGGCCCATCACTTCCTTTTATCGGGTAAAACGCATGGCCGATAGGAATTATATAAGGCGTCTTGTCCATTCTGTAAATGCCGGGATCGGACCAGTTGGCGATGGTATTGAGTCCCCAGCTTTTCAATCTGCGGTGGGTCATCTCAGAAAATTTACCATACCAGTTATCACCATATTTTCTGTAAAGATTTGCTTTACCAAAATCAAAAGTCCTGAATCGACGTTTTTTATAAAAACCATATATATGCCCTTTGCCTCGGTCATAAAACTTACCAAGCAAAGAACGTCTTTCGGGCAAATCCTTAAAATATTCTCTCCTGTCGCTTACGCCGGTCTCAGTACCGGGCCAAACACAATCTATACCATGTGACCAGAACAGGTGACCTTCGGGGTCTACGAACCACCATTTGCCCTGATATTTTTCAACCCTGAAAAAACCGGTAGCCTTTAGCTGTGGACCAGTCTTGAAACCTCCATATTTGTTCCTGTCCTTAGGGCCGGGGTAGGCTGTTAATTGCTGCTCTTCTTTTTTGATCTGGTTTTTCATTTCTTCGATCGAACGTGTTTTACCAGGCCAGTCGTAATGCATAAATTGACCAAACTCATCAATGAAAGGCAGGAAGTTATCACTGCTGATTTTCTCTACCTGCCCACCAACTCGAATATTACTTATCTCATAAGCTGTGTCAAATTGAGGGCGGAAATCGTAGAAGATTATCTTCGTGACATTTTTTGTATCCACCTTGCTTGGCTCACCCGGATATCTTCTCATACCTTTTAATTCTATAGGATTAGAAGAGAAAACCCATCTTGTCGGGTAGAGTCTGATTGTTGCTGTGCCGCTCGAATTCGGACTAAGGCAAAGCGGGTGCTCGTGCTCCCTGTCATTGGGTTCATTGGAAGTGGGGTCTTCAACGCGGAAAAATACCCGCATCTCTTTATCGAGCAGATTTTTTACATCTACCTCGATGTATTCGTATTCTGAAAGATCCCATTTACCGTCAGGACTGGTCAAAGTAATACTGGGGTGCTCGACATTACTGCCCGATTCGACTTTTATCTTGTCGCCGTCAATTATCCGGGCTTTGACGTCTTCAACCTGCAATAGCTTAGAATCATATTTCGACAGATCAATGAGCTGTTTATCTTCAGCTTTCAATGACGAATTTGAAAATACCACAAAACCTAAAACTGCCGCTAAGTAAACTTTGAGCCATGTTGCTTTGGCCATGTAAAAATCTCCTATCATACTGATTCTAATTGAATTTTCGCTATATCGCGGCCTGATACCATTACCACAGCCGCATTTTCCAGCTGTCACAGCCAGACGATTTCTTCACAACTATACCTTTAACCCTTAAATACTTAAAAAAAACGCATTTGTTCATAAATTGGTTCAACAATTCTTATTTTTATATTTCTGTCGCAAAAAGATGGATGTTCACCGCGAAAACTCCCTTCGCATCCTTTTTTTTATTCGTATCTTTAAATTTCTTCAAGGCAAAACCAAAGCTGAAATACTAAAAATGGTGATTTTATAAGACCCAAAAAGTATCCGAAAAATAATGTTACCCTCTTTTTGGCACCTTATGTTTTATGGGTTATACTTTAGATTAAATAAGCAGATCACGGAGGGTTGAAGCTATAGGCCGTACAAGGGAGGCCGCTCGATAAACCAAACTAATTGATAAAGTTCGGCGCCTCCCTTTTTTACTCTGTATTTCTAATTGTCGTTTCCAAGAGCCTCTGTCAAAATAGAAATGTGCTTCATCTCTTCCCCAATAATATCGTTTATAATTTCTTTATCTTCATGTGTGCCGACAAAATCTTTCAACCCGACATAAAAAACTATAGTATCCTTTTCCTTTTGGAGCGCCTGCCTTATCACATCTTCCCTGCTGTCCATGCCGCTAAGCTGTCGGTGAGGGGTTGCCCAGAGCGAAAATGTACTCAAAGCCGCTACCGCTTTATATTCCTCGGTTCCGGGTCCCAGCTTTGGGTGCTGCTGCGTAACTTTTTCACGCATTTGGGCAAAAACCTTTTTGTGCTGAATTTCCCATTGTGCCAGTCTTGTAAAAATCTTACTGACATCCTCCTCCTCGAATAACTTTGCCGCATCGTCATAAAACTTTGCGCCGTCCTGCTCGATAGTTTCCGCAATTTTAAAAACATCTACCGCGTTAAATATGCTATCCATTTTTTATACTCCTTATGAAAGATTGATCCCAGGATTAACATATTGTCGCGCAAGAACAGCTTTTGGTCAATAACTTAATTTCTTACCAGTAAAGATTATTTTCCAACCAATGCTGCGACATTTCAGCAAAATCATAAAAATCAACTTCGCAATCGCCGTTGACATCACCTGGTTGGCTATAAAGGCAATCAGCGATAATCTCTCCATCGAGGATAACGGCATAAATATTATCTACACTACCCCTGCTGTCCTGCCAGACTACGATTCTTCCGCTGATGGCGGGGTTTATCTGGTCTGCGGAGTTTGTTGTTATTTGAAATTCCTCTGCGGTAACGAGATTGTAGCCGAAAATATCCCAGTTGCCGTTTCTGTTATCCTGCCAGACTATCAGATTGCCGTCGATATCGGGATTTCTACAATCCCAGATGCCTATGCAGATATCGATTTCTTTGATGTTTTGTTTTTCTGATATGTCAGCGGCATAGATGCACCAGTCGCCCCAGAAGTCATCTTCCCATACGACTATGTTCTCACTTATCGCAGGTTTTTGCTGCTGATAGTCTATTGTGCTAATTCCAAATTCCGTGACCTTATCTCGCTGCCAGATATCTGAGCCATAGATATCAAAGCTGCCGAAAAAAATATCCTGCCAGACTACGGTGTTCCTGTATATTGCCGGCGACATCTGGTTCTGCTCTACGATGCTTATCTCAAATTCTACAGGGAAGTAAATATCGGTAATGTCGCTGCCGTAAATATCAAAGTCACCCTCGTCTCCATCCTG
>JAGLTN010000094.1 GCA_023135255.1 Planctomycetota bacterium | reverse complement strand
AAATGCTGTCATATTATCAGCTTCAACTGCATCAAAAAAAGTAAACTTCACATATCCGCCTGCTACAATACCGACACAAATCAACAATACCGCGATTCCCGTAGATATTGTTACATATCGCCACTTAACCGCCATCTCAACTATAATCGCAAATTTACCATTAATAAAATTATCAAGCTTTGCGCCTACCCGGAGTCTGAACTTTTCTAATAAACTAAAAATAAAATTATCCTTAAGCCTTACCTCCGCAGACAAATGTGCAGGTAATATCAACAAAGATTCAACAAGAGAAATAGCCAAAACACTCACCATAACGATAGGCATAACACGCAATATCTTCCCCATCATACCGCTCGTATACGCAAGTGGGGTAAATGCAAATACAGTTGTCAAAACAGAAAGGACAACCGGTATCGCCATTTCCTTAACACCCTTAATAGCTGCTTTATGATGCTCCATCCCCTGCTGCATATATTCGAAAATGTTCTCACCTACAACAATAGCATCATCAACCACAAGCCCCAATGCCATTATCAAAGCGTACAGCGACATCATATTGATAGAAACACCGAACATCGGCATGATCCAGAATGCACCTAAAAAAGATATCGGTATACCGATAGTAACCCAAAAAGCCAGTCGAAGATTTAAAAATATAGTCAGGCAGATAAAAACAAGAACAAGCCCGACACAACCGTTCTTAGTTAAAAGAGTTATCCTGTCCTTCAGGATTATTGACCTGTCTTCCCATAAAGCTATGGACACTCCCATAGGCAGGGCCGCTTTCTTTCGGGCAATATATTCTTTAACCGTACGAGCAACACCAAGAGCACTCTGCTCGCCAACCCGGGAAACCTTTATCAATGCCGCCCTTTTACCATCAAATTTGGTATAAAGATCCGTATCTTCAAAATCGTCTTTAACAACAGCAATATCACAAAGCCTGATCTTAGTACCATCAGGTTTCGACATTACAATTATTCTTTCAAATTCAGCTCCGACATATCTCTGCCCTTTCGTCCTTACAAGTATTTCCCCGCCTTTTGTCTTTACAGACCCCGCCGGTATGTCAATAGATGATTGCTTAATCACAGTGGCAACCTGGTCAAAACTCAAACCATATCGACGAAGATTCTTCTCCGGAACCTCAATAGATATCTCATAAGACCTGACGCCGGAAATGCTCACCTGACTTATATTATCCTTGGCTGTAAGATCGTCACGAATCTCATCGGCAAGATACCTTAAAGTCTTCTCGCTTACATCGCCGTAAACCACAACTGTAATAACCTGATGCCTTGTTGTCACCTCCGAAATTATAGGCTTCTCCGTCTCCACCGGAAACGTCGTAATAGTATCGATCTGCGACTTAACATCATCAAGCACCTTCTGAACATCAGCATACTCTTCCACCTCAATTATCGTGGAACCAGCCCCCTCCGATGCGGTAGAATTCAAACGCTTAATTCCCTCTACCCCTCCGACAGCCTCTTCAACTCTGAAACTAACACCTTTTTCTACATCTTCCGGCGATGCCCCCCTGTAAGGAACACTAATACTTATCATATCGGTCTGCGTCTCGGGGAATATTTCCATCCTGATAGTTATTAAAGACATCGCCCCCGCCACAATAACAAAAAACATCAGCAGATTCGCTGCAACGTGATTAGTCGCAAACCAACCAAGCAAACCTTTGTTTTCTTTCTTTAGGTCATCCAATTTATACCAATCCCAATTAAATTTTT
>JAGLTN010000093.1 GCA_023135255.1 Planctomycetota bacterium | reverse complement strand
GATATGACTTCTGGGGCAATGTGTTGTATAACGGCAACCCGGATATTGGTGCAGAAGAAAATTAGAAGAACTTTTTTATAATGAAAATCACACAGGCTGTCTTATCGCAAGGCAGCCTTTTTTATCGGTTAATTTACTTTTACATAAATTTTTTTGACTAAATAAAGACTATCGTTTATCGTATAGCACTGGTCGATAAAAATTAATAACTTTGGAGGTTTAAAGATATGACAATGGATATTAACAGAAGAGACGTTTTGAGAATGGGGTCGGCTTTAGGAGTTGGCTTTGCATTCAATTCTCTGGCAGCAACAAACAGCTATGCGGGTTTATTCGCAAAGAAAAAAAATGCTATGCTTTTCAAATCTAAGCCGATGGATAAAGTCAGAATAGGCTTTGTAGGCGTTGGTGGAAGAGGCTCGGGACTTGTAAGAATACTGCTCGATATTGAAGGCGTCGAGATGCGGGCTATATGCGACCTGAAAAAAGACCGGGTTGAAAGAGCTCAGCGTTGGGTCGAAGAAAAAGGTCAAAAAAAGCCTGAAGGATATTATAAAGGCCCGGAAGATTATAAAAATCTCTGTCAGCAGGATGACCTTGACCTGATAATAACCGCTACGCCATGGGAGCTGCATACACCTGTCTGCGTTGAAGCGATGAAAGCGGGAAAACATGCATCGACAGAAGTGCCCGCAGCGGTAACGGTAGAAGAATGCTGGCAATTGGTTGAAACTTCAGAAAAAACCGGCAAACACTGCATGATGATGGAAAACGTCTGCTACGGTCGCGAAGAGCTTATGGCTCTGAACATGGCAAGGCTCGGTATCTTTGGCGAACTCCTCCACGGCGAAGGCGCATACATTCACGATCTGCGTGGCCAGATGCGCAGCGTAGAAAGAGGCACAGGCTTCTGGCGAACCCTCCACCACATAGGCAGAAACGGCAACCTCTACCCGACTCACGGACTCGGCCCGATCGCGCAATACATGAACATCAACCGCGGCGACCGCTTCGACTA
>JAGLTN010000092.1 GCA_023135255.1 Planctomycetota bacterium | reverse complement strand
CAAATGGGATATAATCTACATCGATGATATCGCACTGTATCCTGCTAAATGTGTTCTGTCTGAAAGCTCACTTGAAGCTGATATCACAGAAGACTGCGTTGTTAACTATGACGACCTGGCTTATGTAACTGAAGGCTGGCTGAGTAACTCAGCCGAAGGTAATCTCAATGGTGACGCAATAATTGACTTTGCAGATTACTCGATTCTTGCTAACGAATGGCTGGTTGAGGACTTTTGGCCTTAATCAAAGGCTAAAACAGATTCGATCTGCGATTTAAGCAGTAATACCAGGGCCCGGACAAAATCCGGGCCCTTTTTATTTCCCCTCCAACACACACGCACCGTCAACAATCAATAGAACCAGCACCAATAAACATGCTCTTCTAAACATTTCTAAATATGTGAAAGATTCTTGACACTACCGCGATTAATATGGGAATATAAAAGATCGAGTAACTATAGCCTTTGAAAACTAACCTCATAGCAACACTTTAAAATCTAATGGAGAGCATAATTATGAAAAGTATAATGAAAAAGTTATGGTTTATCAGTATAGTACTATTTGCTTTATCACCAGTTATTGTCGCTGGTCCCTTCCAGGCTACCGGCATCAAAATCGGCGAGGTTGATCAGAATAGTGCAATTATCTGGACTCGTCTGACCGAGGATAAGGTGGGAGATGTTTCGTTTGTAAATGCGGCACCGGGGAGTGAGGGAATGGTTCGGGTAACCTATTGGCCGGAGGATAATCAGGAAGATATTATCCGGTCGAGCTGGCGGGGGGTTGATAAGAACAAAGACTTTACCCGGCAGATTGAAATTAACAGGCTCAAGACAAACACGCATTATAGTGTACGGGTCGAAGCCCGACCGATGGTGGGTAAGAAAGTGACCAGTACAATAAAAGGGAGTTTTGTTACAGCCCCCAAAGCCGATACCGTCGAAACCGTGCAGTTTATCGTGGTAACCTGTCAGGCAATCATCTCAGCAGACTGTGGGGATAACGGGCATAGTTCGTATAAGCTGATGCCGCTATTTAAACCGGACTTTTTTGTGCATACCGGCGATATTGTCTATTATGATAAACCGCCGTTGTGCAAGGATATGATTTCGGCCCGGTTTAAGTGGAATCGGATGTATGCTTATGGCTATAATCGGGATTTTCACAGCGATGTCGCATCCTATTTTATGAAGGATGACCATGATACCCTGAAAAATGATTGTTGGGCTGGGCAGAAATATGGCGATCTGACCTGGGACCAGGGGCTGGCGATTTTCCGTGAGCAGGTGCCGATGGGCGAAAAAACATATCGTACCTATCGCTGGGGTAAGGACTTGCAGATATGGCTGACCGAAAATCGTGATTTTCGCAGCCCCAATAATATGCCTGACGGCCCGGATAAAACCATCTGGGGCCGGGAGCAGATGGCATGGTTCAAGAAAACGGTGGCTGAATCTAACGCGACGTTTAAAATATTGATCATGCCGGGACCGTTGATCGGACCGGACAAAAAGGGCAAGGCGGATAATCATGCCAATGCGAATTTCAGATACGAAGGGGACGTGATTCGTAAGTTCATCGCCGAACAGGATAATATGTTCGTAATCAATGGCGATCGGCACTGGCAGTATTATTCGGTAGACCCCAGGACGGGGATTCATGAGTTCGGCTGCGGACCAATCAACGATATGCACATGTATGGCGGAAATCCGGGGGAAGTGTCGCCGTATCATAAGTATTTTGGAGCCAAAGGTGGTTTCCTGGGTGTAACCATCGAACGTAAAAATGACCAGCCGCAAGCAACCATCCAATATTTCGCCGGTAACCCCACAACAGCCAAAGCAGGAGAGTTGAAGGTCAATTATAAAACAACGTTGAAAGCCAAATAAAAGCCGGAAGTCAAATATGGATAACCAAAAATCGACTGAAATTTACTCTTCAGAAACTCTTATTTCGCAAAGATTTAGAGTTCGACGGACTTTTGG
>JAGLTN010000091.1 GCA_023135255.1 Planctomycetota bacterium | reverse complement strand
GATAAACCAGAGCCTGCGAAATATAAACAGGCTGAGCTTGATATGCAACTTGATGGTTGTAATTGGTACTGGTATAGCAAAATTGAAGATGCTGACCCGCAAAAACTGGCACCTCCCGGGGTGATATATTTTCGTAAAAAGATAACGCTGCCTGAAGACAAGGCTGTTAAAAAGGCGCGTATTATTTTGGGTGTGGATGATGAAGCCCAGATTTATATTAATGAGCAGTTCGGCGGCAAGGTCAGGATGGAGATGGGCAAGACTATTCATGATGTTAGCGGGTTGTTGAAAAAAGGTGAGAATATAATTGCGATATTTGCTTCAAACTTTATTGCGGGCTGGCCTGCGAATGGCTATAACCCGTGCGGTATAATCGCGAAAATGGAAATTGAATTTGCTGATGGCAGCAAGAGGGTTATTAAGCTTGATGAGAGTTGGAAGGTGACTGATGAAAAGGCACCTGCGGACTGGATGACGATTGGGTTTGATGATTCACCTTGGCAAGCACCAGAGTTTATCTGCAAATACTGGGAGGGGCTTTATGGCGGGTTTGAGAAAAGGTTTATTCTGCCTCCGCCTCCTTATTTGAGAAAAGATTTTTCGTTGTCTAAGCCGATAAAAAAAGCTTATGTATATGTTACGGCACTTGGGCTTTATGAGATGCGAATTAATGGGCAGAAGATCAGCGATTCGATTTTGACGCCTGGGTGGTCGGATTTTCGCAAGCGTGTGAATTATAATGCATACGATATCACGGGGCTTTTAAAGCAGGGCGATAATGCAGCGGGGGCTATTTTGGCGGACGGTTGGTATGCTGGGTATCTGGCGTGGAACAGGGTTCGTGAGAGGTATGGTAAGGAGCCTCGGTTTATAGCTCAGATGGAAGTTGAATATACCGACGGCAGCAGGGAAACGATCGTTACTGACGGATCGTGGAAGGCAAGTTATGGGCCTACTTTCGAGGCAGATGTATTAGAGGGGGTTACTTACGATGCGCGAGAGGAGATGCCGGGC
>JAGLTN010000090.1 GCA_023135255.1 Planctomycetota bacterium | reverse complement strand
ATGCCAGGCGGCATGGGCGGCATGGGTGGTATGCCGGGCATGGGTGGCATGGGCGGAATGATGTAAGACGAGCTTACAAAGAAAGAAAAGATTAATAACCTTAATATAAAAATACAGGAGTCAATTATGAAAATCAGACCATTAGAAGATGGCGTTGTAATAAAGCAGTTGGAAGCTAAGGAAAAAACCGCAGGCGGAATATTTTTGCCGGAAGCTGCAAAAGAAAAACCAATGATCGGCAAGGTTGTCGCTACCGGGCCTGGTAAGACAAATGACAATGGAACTGTTACTAAGATGAGTGTTAAAAAGGGCCAGAAGGTTCTTTACTCAAAGTATATGGGCAGCGAAGTAGAGCTTGATAGTAAAAAATATATCATCCTCAAGGAAGCTGATATTTTAGGGATTATTGAAGACTAAACTGAAACTACTTTTGTAGAGGTAATTAAAAATGGCAAAACAAATGATGTTTGATGATATTGCAAGAGGCCAGCTAAAAGAGGGTCTGACCCAGTTAGCCGATGCAGTAAGGGTGACATTAGGGCCTACGGGCAAAAATGTTATTCTGCATAAAAGTTGGGGCAGCCCAAAGGTTACTAAAGACGGCGTCTCTGTAAGTAAAGAGATCGAATTGCCTGATCCGTTCCAGAATATGGGTGCTAAGATGATCAATCAGGTTGCAAGCAAAACTTCTGACCTGGTCGGTGACGGCACGACTACTTCAACTGTATTGGCTGAAGCTATTTACAATGAAGGTCTAAAGTACGTAGCAGCCGGCGCTAACCCGACAGCTCTTCGCAGTGGCATTAGCAAGGCAGCGGCTGTTGTGACAAAATACATCGAGTCTGTCGCGGTGCCTGTAAAGGGCCATGACGATATCGCTAAGGTTGCTACCATTAGTGCTAATAATGATTCCCAGGTTGGTGAGATACTTGCTGATGCTATCGATGCGGTTGGCAGAGAGGGTGTTATCGAGATCGAAGAAGGTAAGGGTATGGGCAACGAGCTGGAGATCGTTGAGGGTATGCAGTTCGATAAGGGATATGTTTCTCCTTATTTTATTACAGATACCAAGAGCATGGAAGCTGTTTTTGAAGATGCTTATGTTCTGCTGCACGAAGACAAGATATCTAACGTTCGCGAGATCGTTCCTCTGCTGGAAAAGGTTGCACAGGTCGCTAAGCCTTTGTTGATCATCGCTGAGGATATCGAAGGCGAAGCAATGGCAGCGTTGGTGATCAACCGTTTGCAGGGCGTTTTGAAAGTTTGCTGTGTTAAGTCTCCGGGCTTTGGTGACAGAAGAAAAGCAATGATGGAAGATTTGGCGATCCTTACCGGAGGTACTGTTATAACAAAGGACCTTGGTATCAAGCTGGAAACTGTTGAGCTTTCTCAGTTGGGCAAAGCCAAGAAAATCGTTATCGACAAAGAGTCGACAACTGTTATCGAAGGCGCAGGCAAAAAGAAAGACCTGCAGGCGCGTTGTGAGCAGCTCAGAAAACTTATGGAGAAGGCTTCAGGTGATTATGACCGGGAGAAACTCCAGGAAAGACTCGCAAAACTTACAGGCGGCGTAGCTATCATTAAATCGGGTGCTGCTACAGAAACAGAGATGAAAGAAAAGAAAGACCTGCTTGACGATGCACTTCATGCTACAAAGGCTGCGACACAGGAAGGTGTTGTTGCAGGCGGCGGTGTCATATTCCTCAAAGCTATTGCTGAGGTTGAAAAGGCCAGAGCGAAAGTTAAAGGCGATGTGAAATTCGGTTTTGATATTGTCAAAAATGCTCTTAAGGCTCCGACAGCTCAAATCGTTGAAAATTCAAGCGAACATGGCGATGTTATTGTTGCTCAGCTTTTAGAGAAGTTTGAAAAAGACGGCAAGATCGGTTATGATGCCAGCAAGGGTGAATTTGTCGACATGTTCAAGGTCGGCATTATTGACCCCGCTAAGGTTGCGAGAACAGCTCTGCAAAATGCAGCTTCTGTTTCAGGATTGATGCTCACTACCAAGGTTATTATTACTGACCTTAAAGATGAGGAACAGGAGCCTATACATGGTTCTGTAAGGTAAGTTTGATTGGTTATGCGGGTGTTCGTTTTGGTAACTGTATGAATACCCGGCATATTTTTAATATTTAAACATCAGGGCAAAAATGGCCAAACGTGATTATTACGAAGTGCTTGGGATTGCTAAGGGCGCTTCCGATGATGATATAAAAAGAGCTTATCGTCGGATGGCGATGAAACATCATCCGGACAAAAATCCGGACAACAAAGAGGCAGAAGCAAAATTCAAAGAATGTGCTGAAGCTTATGAAGTGTTAAGCGATTCCGAAAAACGGCAGCGATACGACCAGTTCGGCCATGATGGTCTGCGCGGAGCCGGTATGCATGACTTCTCCAGGATGAACGTTGAAGATATCTTCGGTATGTTCGGTTTCGATGATATGTTCGGTGGGATTTTTGGCGGCGGCAGAGGCAGAAGAACAGCAAGACATGCAGGCCCGGTAAGAGGCTACGACCTGGAGACAACCGTTGAACTTACTCTTGATGATATTGCTGACGGTGTTGAAAAAACGATCGAGTTTACCAAGAAAGATACCTGTGATCTTTGCAGCGGTTCAGGATGTGCCAAGGGCAGGAGTCCGGGCAAATGTCCCACCTGCGGCGGAAGCGGTCAGGTTGCAAGAGGCGGGGGATTTTTCCAGATGGTCTCTACATGCCCCCAGTGCAAAGGCAGCGGTCAATACATTAGCGACCCGTGTAAGAAATGCAAAGGTGCCGGTCATGTTCCTAAAAAACGTATTGTCAGTATAAAGATACCGGCAGGCGTTCATGAAGGGCAGGGCATCAGGGTTGCAAATGAAGGTGAACCTGGTCAAAGAGGCGGACCGAGAGGAGATCTCTACTGCTATGTAAGGGTTAAAAAACATGAGTTCTTACAGCGGGACGGCAATGACCTTATCGCGGTTGTGCCGATAAGCTTTACTCAGGCGGCTTTGGGTGCAATGATCGATGTGCCCACGGTTAAGGGCACGCAGAAGTTGAAGATACCACCAGGAACCCAATACGGAAATGTTTTCAGGATTAAAGGCCAGGGTCTGCCTGATGTCAGGACTTCAAGAAAAGGAGATCTTTTTGTACAGATACACATTGAAACGCCTGTAAAGCTGAATGAAAAACAACAAAAGCTTTTAAGAGAATTTGCTGAGATGGAAAATAAATCTGTTTCGCCTAAATCAAAAGGTTTTTTTAATAGGTTATACCCTTCAGGGTAAAAATTTCCGCGGGGAAAGTTATAATCTCGATGTATCTCGATATCCGCGGATAAACGGAAAGACTCGACTGTGAGTAGTATAAAGGATAAATTTGGTAACAGTCTATGAAAAATAAAAAAGAAGATAAAACAGTAAAAAACAAAAAAGCTGATGCTAAAGAGGCAAAGATCGAAGAGCTTCAAAAGCAGATAGAGCAGCTTAAGCAGGAAAAGGACGAGATGTTTGCCAAGCTTCAGCGGGTTGTTGCTGATTATGATAATTATCAAAAACGTGCCCCCAAGCAGATCGCTGATTCGGTGCGGTATGAAAAAGAAAAGATCATTAAATCACTTTTGCCGATGCTGGATAATTTCGAACATACCCTTGCCGGTGCTGAATCTGCTGAGAGCGTCGAAGATCTGCTCAAAGGTGTCAGGATTATTTATGACCAGGCCTGCGACGTACTTAAATCTCACAATGTCGAGATAATCAGCTCTTTAGGTGAAAAATTTGACCCGTCTTTGCATCAGGCAATGATGAGAAAACAAGACGCTGAATATGAAGATAATATTGTTATAGAAGAATTTCAGAAAGGCTATAAGCTTGGCGATCGCGTCATCAGACCAAGTAAGGTTATTGTCAATAAGCTGCCCGAAGATGGGGAAGAAGAAAAACAACAAGAATCGCAGCAGCCACAAGAACAGCAGCCAGAAACTGACGAACAGGTTGAATCAGAGGATTAGGAAAGAAGTACAGCTATGCCAACCTATGAATATGTATGCAAAAATTGCGGCCATCAGTTTGAAAAGTTTCAATCCATTACCGCAAACAGTCTTCGCAAATGTCCGCAGTGCGGCAAGATGAAGCTGCAAAGGCTTATCGGCAGCGGGGCGGGGATAATATTCAAAGGCTCAGGGTTCTACCAAACCGACTACAGAACCGATAGTTATAAGTCCGGCGAAAAGAAAGAAAAAGAGCAGACTAAAAAGGCTGCTGAAAAAACCACTACCAGCGAGACCAAATCTAAAGAGAAAAAAGCTCCCGCAGCTAAAGATACAGACAAAAAGAAGGCTGTATAATTATTTCATCAGCTTTGTGGAGTTTTGCAAATACCCCCCTCCAGCCGTCTGAAAGCTGAGGGTTAAAACTCAACTAAATCAGAGTCTACATTTATCTTTTTTTTCTTCTGAGCATCATACCGGCAAGATGAAGCTGTAAAGGCTTTATCGGCGGCGAGGTTATTCGCTTTCAGTGTATGGTATTAGTGATCTTGGGTATGAGGTTTTCTTTGGAGTTGCCATCGTTATTGGCAGGTCAACATTTATCTGGGAAGGGTTTCTCACTGCGGCGATGAGTTTTTCGGCAGATATCTTCGTTGGCTGGGTTGATAGTTCCGGAAATGAGTATGTTTCGAGATGGCTGTCGTAAAAGAGCGGGTTTTTTTGGGGGACGACGAATGATTTGCTGGCTTGGCCTTTGTCGTCGATGTGTGTAATGTATGTTCTTGTAAAGAGGCCATTCTGCTGTTTTGAACTGTAGACGAGCCATTTACTGTTGCTTGAGAAGCAGTGCCATGACTGACTTTGGTCGGTGTTAATGGAAAGTTTTTCATAGTTGAATTTGCCCGTTTTTTCAGCCTGTTTTAAATCGGTGATGTACAGGTCACTGCTCGGCAGCCAAGCGGGGAACGATCCATAATCAGCTAAGCATGTTATGAGCCAGCGACCATCGGGGCTTGTCCGAGGCATGAGAGCGCTTTTTTTGGTTTGGCTTGCGGGCAGGACAGGTTCCGGCGTGCCCCAGATGTCTTTGGTTATGTCGTAGGCGATTCGCATCAGGTCGTATCTTACTTTGTCGTATCCGTTGGGGGGCAGTTTTTTTGAGTTTTTCCAGGCGAAGTCTGTGGAGCAGTAGTAAAGGTGTTTGCCATCTGCAGAGAACATTGGATATGATTCCAGTTTTTTCTTTTGTGCCAGGTCGTTGATGCGGGTTACTTTGTGGGTTTGGGTGTTGTAGTATGCGATCATTGAGTCCATGTCTATTGCGTCACGGACCTCGTTTTTTGCTAAGTGGAAGAAGCGGCTAATTTTGTTTTTTGAGTATGCGATTATTTTTCCGTCTGGGTGCCATGAGTTGTACCCAAATTTTGTGCCTATCTTCTGTACTTTGTCGTTTTGGATGTATAGTGTGTTTGTGCCGTGAATGCCGCTTCTTATGCCTATTGTTGCTTTTTCGGTTTTGTGGTTTAAGGGGCTGTGACAATTGACGCAACCAGAATGGAAGCCTTGGTTTGTTATTACGGTGCGGGTTTTGAAGTTCGTCAGGTTTTGCTGGAGGAGTTCTATGGGGCCATTCTCTCTTGACCGGTAATGATGGAGGTGAATTTTTCTGTAGAACAGGTATGGGTCGATATCTTCTGCTGCTATATTATTTTCTATGGTTTTGTATTTTAGCCAATTGCTGTTTTTTGTTTTGGTGTAGATGTCGATATTAAGGGTTTTTCCCTTGTTGTTTTTTAGTAAATTGTGCCAGGGTTTTGCGGGGAATATTATTTTGGAAGTTGAGCTGTTTATTTCGATTTTATCTTTTGAATCGCAGTATGCTTTGACGAGGTATTTTTCTGCCTGGATTTCTATGTTGAAGTTCATTGGGGCGATGTTTGGCGGGATAGTAACACCCGAATAATCGGGGCGGATGGCAGGGGATTGGTCTGATGTCTCGCAGCTTGAGAGGTCAGGAGAGTTTACAAAGCCTGCGATAGCGATGACTATCAGCAGGGCTGTGATTGTTGGGATAATATATTTTAGTTTAATTTTATTTTTCATTTGGGTCGGCCTGTAAATTCAGACATCCGATTGAATTTTCTTACAAAGTAGTAGAGGTAAGTGTCACCATATTTTTCATTAAGTATTTTTAGCTGGAGTTGTTCGTTTCCGGTGTACTGGTTCATCAGGGCGTAAAACTGTTTTGCGTATTGGATGGTTTGTTGTGGTATTTTGTAGCCTTGGAGGTTTACATTTTTTTTGGTGCTGTAGGTGTGCGCCAGGATGGCGAATTGGTAGACAGTGGGCAGTTGTTTGTAGCCAAAGTCGGGGAGTTGGTCGAGGCAGTTTATAAATTTGTCTGTGCTTTTGGTTATTATGTACCATGCCATCAGGTAGTCGAAAGCCATTTTATTTTCGGGATTTGCTTCAAGTAGATATGTTAAGAAATCTTTATGTGTTATTGTGGCCATGCTGACGTTTTTTTGGAGCATATTTTTGCGAGCGGACAGTATTTCTTTATTATTTGCTAAAGATGGGTCCTGTTTTATGGCTTTTAGCTGTTTATTTGCCCATTCTTTTTGGAATAGGGTTTTGCTCAGAGCGGTCAGGAAAGTTTTTGCTGTTTCGGTGTTGCCTTTGATCATGTTTATCCATGCGAGTCTTTGCAGGAATATGTCACGTTCGCCGAGCCGACTTATATTTCGTGCGAGGTAGTGTTCGGCGAGGTTTATTATGCCGAGGTCGAGATAGATATCGAATACTGTCAGGTTTGTGCTGATGGTTTTGTTGTCGGAGAATAGCAGGGCGTCCGGGTGCTGGGTGTATTTGAACAAACCATCGTTTAGTTTGCCGCTGTGGTAGAGCGCTGCTGTTGCGTGGTGGACGGCGAAGAAGTTGTTGGGGAGTTTCTCGGCGAGGTCGAGGACCTTTTGCCAGTTTTTATGGTAGGAATAATAATCGATGGCGAAAAAGGTTTTTTGTTTTTTGTCATAGGCTAAAGATGTTGCAGTTAGGGCGATGGCGAGTATTGCGACCAGCGTTGCAGTTTTGTAAAACGGGTTTTTATTTTTTGTTTTGAGGCTGGTCTTTTTAATAATGCTGAATATGCCAGCAAGGAATGTTATTGCGACAGGTAAAGCGTATAGCAGGTAAACGAAGTTGAGCATTTTACTGCGATCAGAGAAAGATGTGGTTTTCCATGAGAAGGGCAGTAGGTCGCAGTAGGAATTTGTCAGGCTGATATCGCAGTAAATTACACCAATTATGTATGGGATAATTGCAGCCTGGGCGGCGTATATAATTGCGTTGATATAGTTTTTGCTAATCAGCAACTCATATATGATGCATAAGAGTACCAGATATAGCAGGGATGGGCCCAGGATGTAGTATATTATTGGGGATGCTATTATTAGCGCCACTGGTTTTATTTTGGAAGGAAGTTTCAGGTAAAGACAGAATAAAATCAGTTGCACAGCGATGGTGTTGAAAGCGGCGAAGTGAAAAGTGTAATGATTGTACAGGAAAAGTATTATCAGCGGGGGCAGATAGCTTAGATGGCGCAGGGCGGGTGCGTTTAGTTTTTTTGATATATAGGTCAGGGCAATGAAGATCAGCCAGGTCTGGGCGGTTATTATAAGGGCGCCTGCTGCGTTGAAATTAAAAAACTGTGCTACCAAGGCGTAGATATATTGGCCAGGGCCTGCGGGGTAAACAAGATGTTGATGTAAAAAGTGCGGGGTTGTAAAAAAAACAGGGAAATTGGTGATGGTACTGCCGCCATGATAGATAAGAACAGGATTTACTATTATGTAGACGCTGAGGAAATAAAATGCGAAAAATGACAACGGTAACAGGGCTTTGCTTGTAAGTGGTCTTGCTGATATCGAGTTCAGTTCTTGCATGGAGGGTATTTTATAAGTTTTTTTTGGTTAAGTATACATTTTTTTTAAAAAGCTTATTTTTACGTTAGAAATGCGGAGATGGTGAACTTGTTCAGGGTGAATTTGGCAGTTAAAACGGCATATTTTCAGCGTTAAGCGGGTTTTGGGGGCAATAGTAAGCTTTTTCTGATTAAAATGAGGTTTGTTCTTGCAATGTTGATATGAAGTCTTATACTCTTAAGGTTTATAGAAATCTGACTTTAAAAAGCTATACCCTTAAGGGTAGTAAATGTCCGCGAATAAGGCCTTAACTGGTTATTTTTAAGTTATTTACCCGCGGATAAACGAAAAAATTCGACTGACTGTTAAGTAGTATAAATTATGACAGGAGTATAAAAATGTCCAGAGTTTGTCATTTTACAGGTAAACGCACTATAGCCGGCAGAAGTATTGCCAGACGTGGTAAGGCTAAACACCTTGGTGGTGTTGGTAGAAATATTACCGGAATAACTAAAAGAAAATTTAAACCTAATATTCAGAAAGTTCGTGCAGTTATTGACGGCACGGTTTGCAGGATCAGGGTTTCGGCTAAGGCTATCCGTATGGGGCTGGTTGTTAAGCCGCCAAAGAGAAACTATAAGCCCGCTGAGAAGGCGACAGCTTAATCAGGTTGATTATATTTATCGTTATTTGCAAGCGAGGCGGGTTACACTGTCCTCGCTTTTTTTTATGGAAACCAAGATGAAAAAAATTGACGCAGAACAGGTGCGGAAGGTCGCGAAGCTTTCAAGGCTTGACCTTACGGATGCAGAGGTGCAGGAGTTTTCCGGTCAGCTTAGTGCGATCTTTAAATATGTAGAAAAGATGAACGAGGTTGATACCGATGGTGTTGAGCCTTTGGCGCATTGTTTGGGTGTGAATAACTGTTTCAGGGATGATGTTGTGCGGCAGTCTCTGGGGGTTGAGAAGACCCTTGCTAATGCACCAGAGAGAGATGATGAGTTTTTTAAGGTTCCCAAAATACTTGATGACAATTCCGGAGCGTAATTTTCTGTTGGGCGGTTTATAGCAAAAAGGTTTTTGATAATGCAGAATAAATTGTTGGATATGGGGATCAAAGAACTGCGGGATGAGATAGCGGCGGGACGTGTTAAGAGTGTTTCGGCTGTCGAAGCGGTTTTCGAATCTATTGAGAAACGTGAGGCTTTGATCGGCGCTTATATCAGTACTTTCAAAGAGCGGGCGATAGCCAAGGCCCAGGAAACAGACTCGAAAGTCGCAGCGGGCGAAAAGGTGGGAGCACTTGCGGGTGTGCCGATAGCTTTGAAAGATAATATATGCAGCGATTTCGGGGCGACGACTTGCGGGTCCAGGATACTGGAAAATTTCTGCTCGCCTTATAATGCCGCGGTTGTTGAGAAATTGTCGGCGGCGGATGCTGTTATAATCGGTA
>JAGLTN010000009.1 GCA_023135255.1 Planctomycetota bacterium | reverse complement strand
GTATCGAATGAATTTACTGAAAAATGCATGGTCATTTATGTCGTGTTTGATGACGCTGTTGATACCAGCGACGGAATTGTTCACCTAAGGGTTGGCAGGTCTGGTTGGCAGGCAGCGGCGAAGATAATTTTAATTGATGATAATAACAAAGAGTATTCTGTAATTGTTAACAGAATCGGCAGGAAAGTTAAATTAGAAGAGGGCGATGTGGCACTTTTGCTGCCTAAGGCTGATTATGAAGTTCCATTTTAAGAATAATTTAATTTTCAGAAAAGGGTTTAGTCTGATCGAAGCAGTGGCTGCTTTAGGGGTGCTTGCTGTAATAACATCCAGCGTGCTTGTTATTGTTGACCAGTGTATGAACAGCACTGCTGATATGAAGCTGCGAAGAAATGCCTTTGAGATCGTACGTGAGAATATGGAAATCTTACTGACTGAAAAAACAGTTGCTGAGAAGTCTGAGTTTGGTGTAAGTGAACGTTATCCGGCAATCGAATGGCAAACAACAATAGAGATGTTTATGCCCCAAGGCAGCAGTGATAAATGGCTCAAAGCGATATGCAGTTCACAATATTATGATTCAAAAGATGAGGCTCAAACGGTAGAGTTTACAGCCTGGTTAACGATGCTTTCTAAAAGGGATGTGCTCAAAATTCAAAAGAATCGCAAAATACTTCAAGAACAGGAAGGCATAGATGGCACTATTGGGCCGGATGGGCCGAATCCACCGGGACCTCCTGAGCCTCCTGAGCCTCCTACAGTTCCCGAAGAATACAGGGATTGGTTTCCGCCTGAAATGTGGCCTTATATTAATTTTGAATAATATTATGCGTATTAATTACAAAAACCGAAAAGCTTTTTCGCTGGCAGAGATAGTAGCGGCACTTACCATAGGTTCGATGGTGATGGTATCGGTTTTGACTATTTATACTCGTCTTAGCAAAGCATCTGATTCTATAATCAATAATCTGGACAGAACCAGTGTGGCTTTGGAAGTTTTGCAGAGGATAGCAGAAGACATAGACAGGCTCACGGTTGCTGATGAGAGGGTGAAGCTTACTTTTGAAAATAAAACCAATGAGGGTTTTCAGGTTGCTCAGCTTGTAATAAGAAAGTCATTTTATAATCGTGAAAACCAGGAGGATGATTTTGAAAAGATAATCTGGCGTGCGGGTTTTGATTATGACAGCGATGCTAATGGGCTGGTGTTGTATCGAAGTCATAGCGGTATAGTTTCAGAAGACCGTCTTTTGCATGGCCAGAAAGAAAGATATGAAAGAGAGATGTTTATACCTTTCTGCGAAGGTGTGACTTATTTTAGTATGCAGGCTGTTGAAGGTGAAACATTTATTGATGAGTGGAAAAGTACAAAAAAATTACCTAAGGGGGTTGCTGTAACTATTTCGTTTGCTGAGCCTTTCAAAACTGTTTCGGGCCTGTGGGATGTTTACGAGGAAGATATGGTCACCCGTGTTATTGCAGTAAACAGAACGAGGAAGATACCTTTCTATATGAAAGATATAGTTGTAGAAAAAGAAGATGATAGTAATGATGTCGAAGATGTTAATGATGTTGAAGATGTTAATGATATTGACCTGACTGATGCTAACGACGTGGAGCTACCAAAATAGGTAACGGATGAATTATAAACTATCAAAAAATGTTTACGTCTCTGCAAAGCATAAGGGCATAGTGCTGCTGTTTACGCTTGTGCTTTTAGTGGTGTTTGCGACTTTGGCGTATACGCTTACAACTAAAGTCCGCGCTCAGCGAAGCAGGGATCAGTATATGGTAGATTATCAGGCAGCTCGCTATGCATGTGATTCAGCAATTAAGTACGCTGATACCGCTCTTAACGGGTTGAAATTCAAACTCATTTCACGCCCTAATGAGCCTGATTTTTCTGATCTTTTTTCGCTGACAGATGAAGAATATCAGCAGCTTATAGACATCTGGGAAATGGATTTGGATTATACAGATGTTAATAACAGCAATGATTATGATGTCTATGACAATAATGATTATGAGAGTAAGCCTTTAGATTTGAATAGTATGATGTCTATGCCGGGGTTTGGCGATGGTAATGATATGAATGATCCCAATTACCAGAATCAGTTTGGTGATGGTAATGATTTTGGTGATTTGTTTGGTGGAGGCTTTGACTCAAATGAGCCTAATGAAATCACAATAAGAGGGCCTTACGGCCCAGAGTGGCCCTATGCGACAAAGCCGGTAGAGATTGAAATAGGAACAGCTAAAGTTACGATTGAAATCATTGATGAGAATTCTAAATATCCTATCGGTTGGGCTTTGATTGAAGATGATGATATCAGAAATGAGGCGATTGCCGGTTTTGAAGGTTTTTGCGAATGGATGGATGTTAATAGCTTTGAAATAGAGCAGCTGCTTTTGGGGCTTGATGAGATTCGTGAAATTAAGGAATTTCAGGTCGAATTTAAATCGACAAAAGAAGCAAGCAAACCGAAAGATCCAAACGATACTAAAGAAACTAAGGCGGCTTCGAAAAAAACCAGAAAAAGGCGTATTACAAGAAGAAATGCAAAAAAAACAAAAGCACCCAGGAAAAAAGAAATACCTATTAGTACTCATATAACGGATTTTGCAAGGCTGTTCAATAGTCCGCTTATTGATGTATCTATTCTCAGCAGAGCTACACAGATTAGTGATGACAGGCATGAGTCCGCTCTTAAATATACTTCTCTTTGGCCTGCCGGTAAAGTCAATATCAATACTGCGCCAAGACACGTTCTTGAAGCTGCATTTGTTTTTGGTGGAGATTCGGTTGAAATTGCTGATGAAATAATAGTTGCAAGATGTGAAAAGCCTTTTGTGGATATTGATGGGCTGAAAAAAGCTCTCTTTGAATATTCTAATTCAATTGCAAAATGTGAAGAATTTATTACAACAGAGAGTGATTTTTTTACGGTAAGAATAACAGCAGTCAGTGGTGTCGCAAAAGTGACATCTGTAGTAGCGGTAAAGAGAACGGGTAGGCGTAGACGTTTTGAAGTAATTGCGGCAATCAGTGGTTGGTAATTTTTTAGGAGTCTGTTAAGTGGAAAGCCAAAACTATCTGGGAATATATTGGAGCAAAAATGCGGCGACGGTAGTTTGTCTCAAAGCAGAAGGCAAAGACAGAAATGTTCTTGACTGCTTCACAGTGGTAGTTGCTCCTGACGAAGAAAATGAGCTTTCGAATGAGCAGAGACTTGCGAAGTTGATCACCCAGAGATGTTCTGAAAAAGAGTTAAGCTTTTCAGAGGTTTCTGTGGCTCTGGACTGCTCAATGTTTATGCAGCATGACATCCATAGTGAATTCAAAGACAGTAAACAGATAGCATCTACTATACGGTTCGACACTGAAGAAGCACTTGCAACAGATGTCTCTGATGTGGCGATATCATTTAAGGTCAACTCGGCAGACAGTAATGGTTCAGATTTGACGGTATATACAGCCCAGCGCAAGGTGTTGTCTGAAATCATATATGCTTTGCAAAGTTATAATATAGACCCAGTGACAATTGAGCCTGACGTTAATTGCCTTACAGGTTTTATCGAAAATAATTTATCCTATTCTGATCAGATGAGGCCTTTCTTTGCGATACTTTCAGGCAGGAGTGCTTATCTAATCCTCTATCCTCAGCCAACATCTAAGCCTCATATCAGAACTTTTCTGATTAATCCAGGTCAGGATCGAACCGCACTTATTTTAAGGGAACTGCCCTTAACAATGGCACTTGTTCAAAGTGATGAGCCGATAAATTGCTTAAGATTCTATGATGCTGCTGATAGTCTGGATATCAATTCGATAAGTGAAAAAATGATGATCGAAGCAGGGCCGATAGATTTTACGGGTTGTGTTGGCGCAGATACAACCGCTTTTGATGATTTCGCCAATGTTGCAGATTTTGCAATCGCTTATGGTGCGGCAATGATAAATTGTGAAAAGATCGAAAGCGTGGATTTCAGGAAAGATTTTATGCCTTACCTGGGTAAAAAACTCAAACTTGAAAAAACGATAAAGATGATTAGCGTAATTGCTGTTAGTGTTATAATTTTGCTGGGGATATATTTTCAGTGGAACCTGATTAAAGAAAATGGCTATAGAAAAGATTTGAAAAAAAGGCTTTCAACAGAATATTCAAGTGTAATGCAAGGCAGGAAAATGTCATCCAGGGTTGATCCTGTCAGAAAACTTAAAATCGAACTATCGCGCATTGAAGCTGAAAAGAGCGGCCTACTTAGTCTGACAGGGCAGGCATCTATTGCTACGAAGCTCACTCTTCTTTTCCAGGCTTTTAATTCGAAGGCCTCAGCAATAGATTTGCAGATAAATAAGGTTTCGATTCATGCCAAGAGCATTTCTTTTGACGGCAGTACCTCGAACAGAAAAAATACGCTTCAACTTTTCCAGATAATCAAAGAATCTAAAATGGAAATATTACAACAGAAGCTTGATGCTAAAGGTGGAAGAGATAATTTCCGTTTAACAGTAGCTCCTATAAAATAAGGAACGTTTTATGAAAGATATTTATAAAAACCCGCTTTTTTATTACATATTAGTGCCGGTAGTCTTAATGCTTTGGCCTTTAACGGTTAGTATGATTTCACTGCCCGGTGCGAAGAAGAGTTTGACTAAAGAATTGAAAAAGTATAACGAAGCTACCCAGGTTATGCAGAAGATATTGAAGCTCGATCCGGAAAGGATAGAGTTTGCCGGTCAAAATAATGGCTCAAATCAGTTTGATTACGCAGTTGCTATTGAAAAAGTTGCCACCGAAAGTGGAATATCTTCGGGTAATTATAAATTGAGTTCAAGCAAAATGATGACCTCACGAGATCAAAAAACCCAGGAAGCTAAACTTAATATCAAAGAAGTCGATTTGATCAGGTTTGCTAATTTCCTGTCTAAGATACAGTTTCGCTGGCCTGAGTTACAATGTGCTAAAATAACACTCACAAAAAAGAAGGCTTCTCCTGATTTGTGGGATATTGACCTGAATTTCAAATATTACTTCTAATTCTTATTATTGAGAAGAATTCCATGTCCAGATAAGATTTTTTCTAAAAAATAATCAGCCTCAAGTTGATTATTACATTTTTTAACTATTTTCGCCAGCTTGTGCATAAAAATCATCTTCACAGTCACTATATGTTGTGTATTGCCTATTCTTTCAATCTGATTGACAAAACAGACCTTCATGTTAAAATGGGAATGTAGAAATTGAGCTTTTCAGGGGTGATAACCTGTGTTTTTAAGCAAATTACCACTAATATATATTTTCAGAATATATGAAGTTTTTTAAAGTTTTTGATTGATGGTAGTCGATATCAATACTGTAAAGTTGAATTTGGGCTTTCTAACGGATTACGAAAGCATACAATATGTAGTGGTTATGGCTCTCGGACGGATATATGGATGGTTTTGTCTGATCGCTAACTGTACAGGGTAATTTAGATGACTGATTTTGATTCCAGAGAACAATTTGAAGAGTTAAACGCAGAAAACGGGTTTAATGATGAAAGTTTAGCTGCTGATAACGATTTGGTTATGGAGCAGATACTTGATAATATCAATAGTACGCCTATAGGTCAGGTATTGAAGAAAATCGCATCGCTTCCGGAAGTCAACCAGAAAAGAATTCTTGGTCTGCGTCAAGAGATAACAAAAGGCAGCTATGACCTTAATAACAGGCTTGATATTGCTCTTGATAGAGTTCTTGAGGAATTAACCACCTGAAAGTGGAAAAACAACCTCCCATTTCCTGAAGACAAGTTTATTTAAAAACATATCAACAACCATTTTTTAGTGGTTCACAATTAACGTTTAAAATGATGGTCGTTTTTTTTGTTTTAAACTTAATTAAACAATTTCCGGTACCTCATCGTCCGCTTCATCGAGATCGATAGGCTCATAACCGGGTTCTTTTGATTTTTCAAATTCCTGTTCAAATGCCTCAGTAACTTTCTTTTGAATGCTTTGTCGGCACTGTGCATTTATTGGGTGGGCGATATCGGCATGAAGCTTCATTCTGCCCTTCGGATCCTTTCTGACCCTGTTTTCAGCCAGTTTTGAGCCGCAATTGTTGCAAAATTTTGCCCTGAGGTGATTTTTCCCGCCGCATTTTTCGCAGTGGTCACTCATCTTTCTTGAGGGCATTGCAACAAAGTACCCTCCCGTACCTTCGATGATCTTGATGTCACGAACCACAAATTCGTTGTCTATCGTGATTGAGCAAAAAGCTTTCAACCTGTCATCTTTGTTACTTACTAATTTTACTCTGACTTCAGTGATTTCCATGTTTTTGCCTCACTTAAAAGTTTACCACCTGTTGCTGCTTACGATAATACTTTCGCAACCGGTTTTTTTCTTAATATCCAGTTGATACTTTTCAGCTATTTTTCCTGGTTCATCACCAACAAAAAAATACATAACCGAACCACTGCCGCTCAAGCACAAGGGCTTAAGCCCCATTGATTCGATTCTTAATTTCAACTTAGCGAGTTCTTCATGTAAATCAAAACAACTTTTCTCTAACATATTTGTGCACATTTTGATTATTAAATCAATTCTGTTTTTGTCCATAAGAACATTTATTTTTTCGGAAAGTTGTTTGTAAAGCTTTTCATTATGCCTATAATTGCCGTAAACCCTTGCGGTAGAGGAGTTTATGTTTGATAGTACTAAGATGGCGGAAAAATTAATTTTTTCATTGATTTTTTTTATTTTTTCACCTTTTCCCGTGCAAAATGCCAAAGGGCCACCCAAAAAGAATGGTATGTCACTACCAAGGCTTGATGCTATCTCATGGATTTTTTCCGAGGTAATTTTCAGATCGAGGAGTTTTTTTATCCCTATTAGTGTAGCTGCCCCATCGCTGCTGGCAGAGCCAAGTCCTGTTCCTGCGGGTATGTTTTTCTTTAGAGTTAGTTTGATCCTTGGTTTAATGCCGCATTGCCCGAGCAGCATTTCAGCGGCTTTGTAGACAAGATTGTCTTTATTTTGAGGTGCCCATTGCGGACCGGTGCAGATAAGTTCGATGCCATCTTTTTCTGAGGGTTCGATAAAAATTTCATCGTAGAAGTTTACTTTAGTCATCAGGGTTTCAATTCCGTGAAAGCCGTCGTCTCTTTTACCTGTTATTACCAGGCTCAAGTTGATTTTTGCCGGTGCACGGACTATAAGCCCATTGGCTATCTCTGAGAATTGTTCTTTGTAAATCATAGTTTCTAAATTTCTAATCTTAAGCAAAGTATTTACTATGGCCGATAGCACAATAACTGTTATTATACCAATCCCAATTAAATTTCGCTATCGCAGCTCTGCGTGTTTCGCTTTATCCGCGGGTAAATAACTTAAAGATAAGAAGTTATGGATTTATTCGCGGAAATTTATTACCATGAATGGTATTATAGCAGAATTAGACGTGATACAGGAATAAATAATATCAGGAGTATCTATGACAGATAACATAGCAAAACAGGCCACAGCAGATAAATTACCATGGTGGCATTTGCACAAACGTTTGTATAACTGGGTGGTTCACTGGGCGGATACTAAGTATGGCGTGCTTGCATTAATTATTCTTGCGATAACTGAGCCTATATGTGTCCCTATTCCTGCTGATGTTCTTGTGTTAGGCTTGTCTCTCGGCAAACCTAAACGGGCACTTCGTTATGGTTTGTTGTGTTCGGTGTTTTCTGTTTTAGGAGGTACAATTGCTTTTAGCCTTGGTCTTGCGATAGGCGGGGAAAATGTAATAGCATTTTTGGAACAGATAAGTGTCGGCCCTTTGCATTTTGCTGAGAAAGCACAATGGGCACTTGATCTTTATAAGAAATGGGATTTCTGGGCGATAGCAATCTCTGCTTTGACACCGGTGCCTTACATGCTGTTTAGCTGGCTTGGTGGGATGGCCGATGTTTCGCTGGTTAAATTTGTTGCGATAAGTATTGTTTTCAGGACTATGCGGTTTGGCAGTGAAGGGTTATTGTTTTACCTGCTTGGCGAAAAAGCCCGCAAGCTTATAGAAAAATATTTCAATATCGCCACTGTAGTTGTAATTCTATTACTTGTGATTGTCGTTTTCATAATAAAAAAATTAGGCCACGCATTCGGCGGGTAAAACCTTTTTTAATTTTTGGTGTGATGATGTTGAATGAAAATCAGAGAAATATACTGTTGAAAGCAGCACAGGATACGGTCGAAGCTGTTATTTCAGGTCGAGTTGGGAAAGTGATTGATACTGATGATGCAGACTTAAACTCTCATTGCGGCTGTTTTGTTACGTTGAAAAACCATGGTGATCTGAGAGGCTGTATCGGCCATTTTACTTCGGATAAGCCATTGATAGAACTTATTGCGGATATGGCAAAAGCTTCCTGCAGCCAGGACAACCGATTTTTTTCTAACCCAATAACCGAAAATGAGCTTGAACAGCTTGATATCGAAATATCTGTCCTTTCGCCTTTGGAAAAGACAGATGATCCGTTAAGCCTTCGTCTTGGCACTGATGGTATTTATATAAAGAAAGGACTTGCCAGCGGTTGTTTCCTGCCACAGGTTGCAACCGAGACAGGCTGGAGCAAGGAAGAATTTCTTTCATATTGCTGCGCCCACAAGGCTGGTCTTAGTAGCGATGCATGGAAAGACAAAGATACTGAGGTCTATCTTTTCAGTGCGGAGATATTCGGAGCAGATTTTAAGGAAATTTCCTGACAATTCTGATTTTCCATTCTGAGAAGGGCATTTGAAAAATGATTAGCAGCAGAGAGCGTTTAGTTAAAACATTTGAGTTTGATAACCCAGACAAACTGGCGGTTTATTATCATCCCAGTCCGGCAGGGCTTTACGTTCATGGACAGAAACTTCTTGATCTTTTCAACGAATATCCACCTGATAATCATATAGTTTTTGATAAAATCCCAAAGCCGCCCGCTGATGCATTTGACGGAGATGGTAGTTACCATGAATTTAAGACCGATCAATGGCAGGTTAAGTGGGAATACAGGGTTTTTGGTATTGCGGGACATCCGTGTGAGTTTCCGCTTGAAGATTTCTCAGCTTTGGACAGTTATAAATTTCCGGCTTTGCCCGAAATTGATGAAGATCAGATCGCTGAACTCAAGAAAGATTACATGATATGGGCGCCGACATGGATATCTATATTTGAAATATTGCATAGCTTAAGGCCTTTTGAAGCGGTCTTGATGGATATTTATACTAAAGATAAAAATATAATAAAACTCATTGATAAAATAGTAGAGTGGAACAGGAAGCTGATAAAAAAATCTTTAGAAGCAAACTGTGATATATTTTCGTTTGGTGATGATTGGGCAACTCAGAATTCGCTGTTTTTTTCACCTGAGATATTTCGAGACCTTTTCAAACCCAGCATTGCTGATTTGATCAAACCGATAAAAGACGCAGACAAAAAAGTTTTATATCATTGCTGTGGTGCCGCGGAGCCTTTGTTCGGCGATTTTGTTGACCTGGGGGTCGATTGTTACTGGCATCAGATGGGGCTTTATGATGATAAAGCTTTTGCGAAAAAAGCAGCGGATGCCGGTGTAGTTCTTTATTTGCATCTCGACAGGCAAAACCTTATTCCCAAAGGCACTCCAGCGGAAATTGAGCACGCGGTTAAAAAGTATGCTGATATTCATAAAAAACTTGGCGGTGGTGCGATATTTTATGTAGAAATAGAAAATGATGCTCCTTTTGAAAATGTAGAGGCTTTGGTAAAATCAATTGACCGGTATCGTTGAAATTATGATTAGCCGATTAGGAATTATAATGAAAAAAAATGTTTTATTATTAGCGTTATTTATGATTATTGTTTGTGGATGTGAACCTAAGCAGCCGAGCCCGGTTGGCGGCAATGGGACAATAAGTAAGTCATCTCAAATTGAAAAGTATCTGAATGATAAAAACATACCGGCAATGAAATCTGTGCAGCAGTGGGAAAACCAGTATAGCCCAGGTCTGAAAATATCAACGAAGCATTATAATATTTTTACCACTCTTTTGGACCCTTTGATCCTGACTCAGGTGCCTGGTTTTATGGAGGCATGTTACCAGGGTTATCAAAGTCAGCTGCCTGAACTTATAGATACAAAAACAAAATTTACTGTGTATCTTTTTGCAACTCGCAAGCAATGGGAAGACTTTACAAAAACATTTACACCTGCACAAGCTGAGATGTATACCAAGATAAAATCCGGTGCATATTACCTCAACGGAAGCTGCGTGACATATAATATAGGAAGAGACAAGACTTTTATGGTTTTGGCTCATGAAGGCTGGCATCAGTTCAACAGCAGACATTTCACCTACCGCCTGCCAAGCTGGCTCGACGAAGG
>JAGLTN010000089.1 GCA_023135255.1 Planctomycetota bacterium | reverse complement strand
TCTCAGCAAAACCTACCACTGTAAGCTCAGGTCTGACAATATGTCGCAGCTGGTTCAAATCCCAAAGCCTTGATTTTACATTCGGATAAACTTTGTGGAACTGAGTACCTATCCTGATACCACCTTCACCTATAAAGACCGCTTCAGAACCGAATCTGCCTGCGTCTTGGCCGTCAACTAAAGTCCTTCTGAAACCGCTTCGATCATCAAAAGCAAAAGTGCCCGCAACAAACGGAACTATCTTAAACGGGTCAGCTCTTAGTGGTATATCAAGCTCGGTGCGATTATATCCGAATGTAAAATGGTTCTCATCGATAAGTGTTCTGTTATCGTCACCGATTCTCTGCCTTAATCTGCCAAACTCTGAATCGCTGTACATAGTAACAGTATCATCAAAAAGCGATTGACCGGTAAGATGGAACTCTGCTGACGGTAATTCTTCAAGCTGGTCAGCAAAATCATTTAACCTTGGCTTAACCAGGAAAGATAACGCCCAGTTATCTTCTATCCGCTTTAGATGCACATAGGTTTCTCTGTAATTTCCAACGCTGAATTCACTACGGTAGTAGCTCTCAATAAAATTCTTATCTGAAACATAACTGATACCGGTAGTCAGCTGCCAGTTGTAAGGCAAAAACTGCCTGTGCTGCCAATCGAACCTACCCCTGAATCCTTCGTTGTCAGCATTGTCCCTGGTAGCATGCCTGCCAAGCTTATCTTTTCCGCTATCATTTATTATATAGTTAAGTAATCTGCCGTAATAATCTCCTTTTTCATATTCAATTAGAGTTCCTACACCAACACCTCTTTTGCTGAAATAATCAACTGCCAGAGTGCTGTCGGTACCTTCAGGCTCTTTCCAGCCCATCAGCTTTGCAAGATACCAGCGTGTTTCAACGGAAGTCCCCTGTCTGCTGTTCTGTCCAAAACGGACACTTTTCAAAGGCAGATCGGGTCTTTCCAGATTGCTTCTCAGATAAGGCCAATAAAAGATGGTTCGCTTGCCCATTTTCATACGAATGTCACGCATCTGAGCATCATAACTGCTGTCTTTTATTTCCTCATCAATTGTAGTGGTATCAGCAATGTAAACACTGGAAGCTTCTAAAGATATCTGAGGCTGATGGAACTCACTGGAAGTGATAACTACATTCTCAGCGGCAAACTGATTTTCAGATACCTGTCTGAGTTTATAAGCCCTTACGTAAATAGGAATACCACGCTTAGGGTCAAATGTCCTCATAACCGAATTGACAGCAATGGCCTTCTTCTGCCTGAAATCATAGTACATCTCATCGGTACGAATAATACGCTGACCTTCTGTGAGTATAACATCACCAGCCAGGTAAATTGCATCGATAGGCCCCGTGGCCAGTATATCTTCCTCGGATTCATTCTTCTCTACTTTCAAACCCTGTCCAGAGTAAT
>JAGLTN010000088.1 GCA_023135255.1 Planctomycetota bacterium | reverse complement strand
CCTGGGCAATGTTGGTCAAATGGTCTCCAATCTTTTCAATGTTATCAACCAGATCAATAAAGATCAATGAGTTTTCAGGGGAACAGATATTCTTAGTCATCCTTTTGACATGGCTTCTTCTGAACTCAAGCTGCATTCTGTTTAGATTTTTTTCATTTTCAAGTGCTGATCTGGCAGCATCTATGTCATTGTTTTCCAGGGCAACAATTACCGAATCAATCATTTCAACAGCTTGCGAGAAGAGTTCTTCAGCTTCTTTAATAGCATAATCACTGAAACTAATATTTTTGCGGATTTTTCTTTCAGCTAACTCTACTATGTTTACAGCATGGTCACCAATTCTTTCAAGGTCGTTAACAGTATGCAGGAGTACGGGCAATTCTATCGAGACTTCATCTGAAAGCTGTTTTCGGGATAATTCAATAAGATAGGTAGTAATCTCGTGTTGAAACTGGTCAATAACATCTTCGAGAGCAAGGGCAGAATTCAATCTGTCCTTATCATTTAAAATCAGACCTCTTGTGGAACGTACCATTGCTTTTTTCGCATTCTGAGCCATTCTGATTATCTCACGCTTTGCCTGATTTAAGGCGAGTACAGGTGTGTTAAGCAAGCGCTTTTCAAGGACAACAGGTTTTTCCTCGTCTGTATTCTTTTCCTTTATCATAAAAGTAACTATCCTGCCCAGGACGCCGCTTAAAGGCAAAAAGAAGAATGCTTCAAATACTTTAATTGCACTATGGGCAATAGCGATTGCTACGGCTATAGTCGTTGCGCTGAGTTGCCATGGGCTGATCATGATAGTAAGTTTTGCAATCCATCCGATAAACCAGAAGCAAATAAAAGCTCCTAAAACATTAAACATGGTATGGGCCCATGCCGCTCGACGTGCATTGACGTTTGCACGTAATGCCGCTAATTGAGCAGTTATTGTTGTTCCTATATTACTACCAAGTATGAAAGGTATGGATATGCTTAAAGCGACAGAGTAATCTGAACCAAAAGCACCACTTGCTGCCAAAATCTGGATACTTGCCACGGCAGCAGAGCTTGACTGGATAAGCATGGTTATGAGAACGCCTGCCAGCAAAGCTAAGATAGGATTGCTGGCGGATCTTAAAAATATCTGCTGAACGGCCTCGCTGTTTTCCAATCCAGCAAAGGCATCTTGCATGAAACTTATGCCGACAAATAAAATACCGAAGCCGAGCAATATCTGCCCGATGTCTTTAATAGCTCTGGACTTGGCAAATATCTGCATTGTAAAACCTGCAGCCACCGCAGGTAATGCATAAGTGGTAATTTTAAAAGCCTCCAAGCCTGATATTGAGACAAGCCAGGCAGTTGCTGTAGTGCCGATGTTTGTACCTATGATAACAGGGATTGCTTGTGCGAGCGTTAGAAGGCCGGCATTTATAAAGCCTATGACCATGACGGTTGCAGCGGAGCTTGACTGGATAAGCGCGGTTACGCCTGCACCGACAAGGCAGCCTACGATGCGTCTTTTTGTCATTGATTCGAGGATGCCTTTTAGTTTTTGACCCGCTACATTTTTAAGGCCATCAGACATTAGTGTCATTCCGTAAAGGAATAACCCCAACCCCCCTGCTGTACCAAAAATCATATCTTTAATCATATATCCCTAATCCAAATTAAAACAATCTTGAGAAAACAATCTTTTTCTGAAAAACATTATTTTTTAAATTCCACACCTTCCCAATGCAGTCCACCAATAACTGCCTGGGCAATGTTGGTCAAATGGTCGCCGATCTTTTCGATATTATCTACAAGGTCAATAAAAATCAAACCTGTAAAAGCGGAACATTTACCTTCACGAATTCGTTTTACATGACTCCGTCTGAAAGTAAGCTGCATGTTGTTTATATTATCTTCGTTTATCAAAGCAAATTTTGCTTTTTCCGGATTATCTTCTTCCAACGATTCGATAACTAAGTCAAACATCTGGTCCGCTTCAGCTTTTAGTCTGTCAATTTCCGCTAATGCCAAATCGCTGAAAGTTATTTTTTTGTCGATTTTTCTTTCTGCGATTTCGACGATATTGACCGCATGGTCGCCTATACGCTCAAGATCGTTTACGGCATGAAGCAAAACAGGCAGCTCGATTGAAACTTCCTCTGAAAGTTGCTTTCGTGACAAGTCAGTAAGGTAAGATGTTATCTGCAGCTGAAAGTCATCAATATAAACT
Organism: Planctomycetota bacterium; assembly: GCA_023135255.1. Taxonomy (GTDB): domain Bacteria; phylum Planctomycetota; class Phycisphaerae; order Sedimentisphaerales; family Anaerobacaceae; genus JAGLTN01. Next base: position 4,903 of record JAGLTN010000088.1, on the reverse strand, counting down.
TCGGTTTTTTTTGCCTTTTCAAGAATTTTTAAATTTTTACTTATTATTCCTTCTACAGCCTGATTTATCGCTTTTTTCGCAGTTTTTGCCATTCTGACTAATTCACGTTTTGCCTGCTCAAGCGCAATCGTTGGGGTTTCGAGGAGGTGTTGTTCCAGTACGACAGGTTCTATAAAATCTTCACCAGGTTTTGGTTTTACAATCCAAATGGATATTTTTTCAAGCATCCCGGCCAGAGGTAAAAAGACTATGGAGTTTCCAACATTAAAAATGGTATGAGCTAATGCAATATTCAGGGCAATTGTTGCACCACTTAAAGGCCAGGGAGATACTGTACGAACCAATGTCACAAAAAGACCTGAAGCGATAAAGGGATATGCTATAGCAGAGCCCAGGATATTAAAGATCGTATGTGCCCAGGCAGTTCTTTTTGCATTTATATTAGCTTGCAGGGCTGCGAGTTGAGCGGTTATTGTTGTACCAATGTTACTACCAAGAACAAACGGCACAGAAACATTAAGAGCAGTTTCCCAGTCACTGCCGAATGCCCCCCCTATCGCTAACAGCTGGACTATCGCGATTGCTGCCGAGCTGCTTTGAAGTAAGGTTGTTACTACCGTCCCGGCGAGAATTGCCAGGAATGGTTTATTTCCTAATAAAACGAATAGTTTTTGAACAGCATCGCTTTCCTGCAGTGGGCTAAAAGCATCTTTCAGGAAGCCTATGCCAATAAACAAGATACCAAAGCCAAGAACTATATCTCCGATATTTCTTACTTTAACGGTTTTTCCAATAGTTCTCATCAAAAAACCGATGCCTATCGAAGGCAAAGCATAAGCGGTAATCTTGAATGCCCCGATACCAGAGATCGAAACTATCCATGCAGTTGCTGTTGTTCCGACGTTTGTTCCGATGATTACACAAATTGCTTGTTTTAAAGTTAAAAGCGCTGCGTTTACAAAGCCTATGATCATTACTGTAGTTGCGGAACTTGACTGAATAAGCGCGGTTACACCGGCACCGACCAGAAAAGCTCTTAACGGCTTTTTGGTCATAGATTCGAGTATTTTCTTTAATTTTTGGCCTGCAACTTTCTTGAGCCCTTCTGACATTAGCCACATGCCAAAAAGAAACAACCCAAGCCCACCCATTACACCAAAAACCATATCCTGAATCATATATTAGAATCCTGTTAAAAACCTAACCTGAAATTAACAATCCATTTGCAGTCTTTTTATTTGTTTTGGGCTAATCGGTCAAGGATAATAATTTTATATTAGCAATAATACTTAACATATTTATGCCATCGAATTTAAGATATCAAGGCCTTTGAGAATTTTCTCATCGGTGGTCGCATAGCTGATCCTGAAATGGGTATCTTTTTCGCTGAAAACACTGCCTGGAATGACAAGAAGATTGTTTTCAATAGCTTTTTTGACGAATTCGGTGGCATTTGCGCCCGGCGCTTTTACGAAAGCATAAAACGCGCCTTGCGGCTTATTAAGCTCAAACTTGTCTTTGAGACCATCATAAAGCAAATCACGTTTCTTTGCATAAGCTTTTACATAATCGGTCATATCATAATCGAGAGCTGCGATGGCTGCCTGCTGGAAAGGAGTCGGAGCGCAGACGAAGGTATATTGCTGAAGTTTGGTCATTGCTTCAATAACCGGCTGTAAACACTCATCTGCTGCTACATAAGCAAGCCTCCAACCTGTCATTGCGTATGCTTTGCTAAAGCCGTTCATCAGCAAAGTTTTTTTATAGTAATCAGCGATACTTGGACATGGTCCGTCGTAACAGAATTTTTCATAAATTTCATCGCTCATTATAATAATGTCTTTTTGGGCGGCTACTTCAGCAATTGCCTTTGTTTCTTCAACAGAATAAACCATTCCTGTCGGATTGCATGGCGAATTCAGAATGATAAGCTTAGTCCTGCCTGTAATGGCGTCAGCAATTTTCTGTACCGGTAATTTAAAATCAGGATAAGAATCAACAAAAACACATTTTCCGCCAAGCATGTTTATCACGTGCTTATATATAACGAAATAAGGATCAGGGAGAACAACTTCATCGCCTGGATTTATAAGGGACATAAAAGCCAGCAAAAGAGCCCCACTTACGCCGCTTGTAACTATCGTAGATGGATTTTCCCAACCGAATTGCTGAGTTACTTGTTTGGATATTTTTTCATTAAACCCGGTGTCACCGGCAGTTTGTGAATAGCTGTTCATACCATTTTTTATAGCATCTATTGCTACCTGTTTCAATTCTTCGGGAACATCGAAGTCAGGCTGACCTATTGAGAAATTAACAGGGTCTTTCAGGGAAGCTGCTAATGCGAATACTTTCCTGATTCCGCTTGCATCAATTTTATAAGTTCTATCAGCTAAAATGTCTTTCATAGCTTTCCCTTAAGTATAAAATTTCACAGGATTTCCATTTTAAGAACAGGAAAAAAGGCGCACAGAATAAGCCGCTATCCGGCAGGTAATTTACACTGAACCAGAAGCGGCATATGAATTTAAAATCATTCTGCAACTACTGCGGTTGTGGTTGTTCAGTTTCTTCTATTGCTTCTGTTGCCTCAACTTCTTCCGGGGCAGCCTTTTCTTTCTTACCGGAGCTGACCTTACGGTTAGCAACTTTAGGCAACCCCATGAGAGACTCTTCTTCTGTCCATCTTTCTTCTTCCTGCAGTTTTTCAATTCTTTCTGCACGACTAAGGACATTACGGTGTCTTTCAAGAGCGCCTTTTAGTTTTAATGAACGATCAATTGACATTTAACATTTCTCCTAAACACTAATCTTCAAACTTTATGCCGTAAGCATCTCTAAAAGGGGTTTTTCCTTTTACACGAAAAGATTCAAACCCCTGAGGTGCTTTGTATCCAGCACCAAGTTCGACAATTCTTTTTAACATATTATTACCTTGAGAGCCTGTTTTTTTCAAACTCTCATACTTATTTACTGTTACAAGATAATACCAACTTTTAACTTTTTTAATTTCGGTAGCAATTCCATGGCCCGCAAAATAATCTTTTACAGGTTCCAGATCGTTTCTGCTTCGCAACGTCTGTACCACTATATTACTGCCGCCGGTACTTACCGCTGGCAATACTGGTTTCGGAGCAGATTCTTTTGCTGCCAAACCAATCGGCAAATCAGAACTTTCGACTTTAGGCTTACTAACTGGCCTATAAACCGGCTTTTCTGCGATTTTTTTAACCGGAGCAGCAGCCTTTACAGCAGCGTTTTGATTGCCTGAGGCTTTACCAAACCTAAAAGCCATTAAAACAACTACAAAAGCAACCAAAATAACGGCAATCGCAACCTGATAAGGTATAGACATCTCGACCCTACCGGCATTTAACTGCAAAAACTTAGGCTTATTTGCCCATTTAACCGGTTTTTCAGACGATTTTTCCGGCAAAGAACTAATAGGCGGAATAACCTTTTTTTCTTTTTCTGTAGGCTTCAAAGGTTCTAAGCTCTTCTTTAAAAAAGACTTAGACTCTTTTTTTCCCATAACCTCATATAAAGCCATTCTCTTAGAAGGTCGTTTCATAACCCAGAAATATCCTTATTTAAGACCTTACCATTAGTGCCAGATTTCTCCGGCCGAAACACCTATATAGGCTCTTTTACTACATTTTAATTTAGATTTCAAGAAAAACTGACAATAATATTTCAATTATTAGAAGTTTATGTCCAACAAATTATTGCAAAACACAATCTAATAAAGTATTATCCTGCTTCCGTTTATGTTGATTTTGACTTGGTTAGTATAATCATTTATAGTAATTTCCTTGACAAAATAGCGAAGTTTGACTATTTAGACACGTTTTAGTTTAAAGAATGGGTCTGATTTTTTAGTTTTTTTGTATTATGAATAATAGTTCTCAGGGCAAATTTGCTTTGATTTTGAATACTAAAAGTGGAGTAGTTAATAATGTTACCAAAAAAGAAAATAAGTAAGACAAGAACGCGGACTCGCCGCAGCCATCACAGTTTAAAAGCTGCAAATTATTCAGTCTGCAAAAAATGTGACCATGCAAAACTGCCGCATGCGGCCTGTGAAAATTGTGGTTATGTTAATCCCAAGATCACATTGAAGCTCGGCAAGGAGGAAAACGACTAAAAAATGCGGATTGCAATTGATGCAATGGGCGGCGATAATGCACCTGATGAGATTATTGCAGGTGCAATAGAGGCAATAGATTTTCTTGGTGATGACGACAGTCTTATTCTTGTTGGTCCGGAAGATGTGATAAGCGAGAAACTCAAGAAAAAACACAGAGAGAAAATCAGCATAGTTAATGCCCCTGAAGTTATCGACATGGATGAATCGCCTATCGATAGTCTTAGAAAAAAACGTAAAAGCTCTATAGCTGTTATGGCAAAAATGGCCGCCAAGGGTAAGGCGGATGCGGTTATTTCAGCGGGTAATACTGGTGCATGCGTAGCAGCTTTTCAAATGCGAATGAGAAACCTACCAGGCGTAAACAGACCTGGTATTGCGGTTGTCTTTCCTACTTTTAAGGGTCCGGTTACGATTTGCGATGTAGGAGCTAATATTGCGTGCAAACCTATAAATCTCTATCAGTACGCGGTAATGGCCAGTTTGCATTCCAAATATATTCTTGGAATCGAAAATCCTCGCATAGGCCTTATGAGTATTGGGCGGGAAGAATCTAAGGGCAACGAAATTGTTAAAAAAACACGCGAACTGATAAAATCCGATACGAATATGAATTTTGTCGGCAATATCGAGGGCAGAGATATATTCAACGGCGCCTGTGACGTTGCCATCTGCGACGGCTTTGTCGGCAATGTCATTCTTAAAGTAACCGAAGGACTTGTTGCCGGCCTGTTCAAGGCAATCAAGCACGAACTTATG
>JAGLTN010000087.1 GCA_023135255.1 Planctomycetota bacterium | reverse complement strand
GAACGGTCAAGCACAGAAACAATATGATGCCATTGCCCGTCAAAACAAGTTGAACCGATATATGGAGCACCCGTATCACCCACTGAAGCTCCCGGACCATTAGCATAAGCTTTTACCCTGCCCGCTGATACAGTGCTGTACTGGCTGATTTTATACGCATTGCTGCCCTTACTTATCAAAGTTGCTCCACTTGTACTTTCTGAAGATTTAACCCACATAACAATAGACATAGAGCTGCTTTGAAAATCAGCCCAGCCCTGTGCTCCGCTGCCGGTAATATTAATGTAACTGCCGTCAAGTGATTCGAAAGCCTGACCGCCGAATGGACCATCTACAAAACTATGTGTACTTGACGGCGAAGTTTGTGTTATTACACCATGGTAGTCATTTCCGCTGCTGTCATCAGCATTACCTTCAAATTCCCAATGAGCGACAGGACCATCTGTAACATCAGCACAAACACTGCCAACAAAAACCAGCAATATCGCCAAAAATGTTAACCTTTTCATTTTACCATTCTCCAGTTATTCCTGAATTCATATTATATATTCTGGCAAATACTACTCTTCTAATCTAAGCCAGATTTTGCTTCATATGGGCAATTTTCTCATTTTTCATCTGCCGCCAATCCGGGGGAAATACATACTCGTTGACAACAACTGTTATTATACCACAAAACCTCTTAAAAAGTTACACCTGCCAATACTTAATTGTGTGCAAAAAAAACTAAAAATTACTTACCTTTTCTATATAGAGGCAATTTTCTTATAAATTGGCATGATTTATAAAGATTTTTTTAAAAAAAGAGTTGACATCGCATAGTTTGTATTACATACTATTGTAAAATATTTGAAAGGGCGAAGTATGAAAATTGAAACTGAATTGCTGAAAGGGGCGGCGCCGGTGGTTGTTCTGGAAGTGCTGTCGCGGGGTCAGATGTATGGCTACGAATTGTCGAAGGCCATCGAACAGCGAAGCGGAGAAGTTCTGACGCTGGGTAAGGGCACGTTGTATCCGCTGCTTTATAACCTGGAGGCGAAAAAGCTTGTTACGAGCCAGTGGGATTTTAAGACCGCCAATCGAAAAAGAAAATATTATTCAATAACCAGCAAAGGCAAAGAATACCTTGCCAAACAGAAAGAGCAGATCAAAAATTTGTATACAGGGCTTGATCTGGTTTTCGGCGGGGCGATCAGGCTGGCGTAAATTATTGAATGGTGTTTTGACGGGAGTTTATCATGACTGATGACATGACAGAGTTTAATGATCTGCCCGAAAATGTGCGAAACTTTATTAAATTGGTAGTTAAAAAAGTTCGTTATCGCAAAAAAGTGCGAGCAGATGTTTTCGAAGAGCTGGTTACTCATTTTGTTGATGAGTTGGCGGAGGTTGAAGATGCGGGGCAAAGGGAGCAGGTGGCCGAGGAAATCATTGCGGGCTTTGGTGAGCCTGATGTTTTGGGGAAGCTTATCCGGCGGGGCAAAAAGAGGTGTCGGCCTTTATGGAAGAAAGTTTTAATCGCTGGTTTTCAGATTAGTTGTGTTTTGGTTTTGCTTGTTGGTCTTCGGACAAGCACATTTTTCATAGGCAAACCAGTAATAAAAACCAATTACGCTAAGTGGCTAACAGAAAAAGCCTCAGCGGGCAAGGACCCGAATCTAAATGCAAAGATCGATATTGACCGGGCAATTGAATTGCTTGACTATGATTCTGATGAGATATTATATCCTGAGGTTATAGCGATGTGGCCTGAGGACATGAATGGGGTGGAGTTGCAGGCTTCCCAGAAATATCTTGCTGATAATGCCGATGTAATTAAAGCAATAAGAGATGCAGCGAATAAGCCTTATTTTTGGGTAGATTATGAGAGTATTCAATTTGGGGAAAGATTATTAAGTGAGGTGATAGCTGAGGTGGTTTTTCAAAAAGAATCAGATGATTATGATATTTATGAGATGGGGGCTGATTGGAGAAGACTGGCACGTACGATGCTTTTAAATGTCAGATTTGATCTTTATAATGGTCAGATTGATCAAGCTGTAAATGATTGTCTTGCTGTGCATAAGATGAGCTCTTTTTTTGAAGGACAACGTTTATTGCTGGATCAGTTAGTTGGTTTTGCGATTGAAAGTCTATCGCGTGAAACAATATTTGAAATTTTTAATAGAGTAGAAATTACAGAAGCTCAATTATTGAATATAGCAGAGCATTTGAAAGAAATTGCGAAAAAAGATAGATGCACGATAGATTTAACTGGCGAAAAGGCCATGTGCTTGGATCTTATTCAAAGAGTCTTTACTGATAATGGCAAGGGCGATGGCAGGATGCTTTTTAATGGATTTGTATTTCTGGATGAAGATCGAAGAAGTTTTATCAAGGGTTTTTTGCTAATGAATTATCCCAGAAAGAAAGAAGTAATTAAAGAAGTTGAAAGGCTTTACAATCAGGCTAATCGTTTAATTAACTTAAGGCCTTTACAACAACTTAAACAGCAATTGAAAATTACTAGCAGCAGTTCATTTATGTTGAAGCTTGAAGCTGACCTATTGGAAGGACTTCATGAATTAAATTGGCGAGTGCAAACTAGAAATTTAGCTTTTGTCACTATAGTTGCAATAAAGAGATATGAGCTGGAAACGGGGCGGTTGCCGGATTCGTTGGGGC
>JAGLTN010000086.1 GCA_023135255.1 Planctomycetota bacterium | reverse complement strand
AATTTATTACCATGAATGGTATTAGTATGACATCGGTTAATTTTCTTGTCACGACGTTATATATTTGATGGAGATCTTGTAATGCGCAAAAAAACAATTTTTTGACACAAAACAGCATAGCTTAGTTCTTGTAAAGACTTATAATATTGAACATAACTGTATAAGTAATATAATATTGTAGCTGATTATGCCTGTCTGTTACTAAATTGGCTGCAGAATTTTAATTTGGAGAGAATATGAAAGATATTGTTGTTGGCATAATTGGCGCTGGTAATATTGGCGTAGTCCATGGCAGGATTTATAACGACCTGAATAATGTTCGTCTCAAAGCTATAGCTGATATTAACCCTGAAGCTTTGCAGGCAGCGGCAAAAGAGCTTGGTGCAGCTGATACTTATACCGATTATCGAAAAATGCTTGCTGATCCTGAAATAGATGCGGTTTCTATAGTTACGCCTGATTTTATGCACCGTGAATTTGTTGCAGCAGCAGCTGAGGCGGGCAAACATATACTCGTAGAAAAGCCTTTAGCAACAACACTCAGCGATGCGAAGGCTATGGCTGGGGTGGTTAAGAAAAATAACGTCAAACTTATGGTGAATTACAACGCCCGCTGGAAATCTTCTTACTGGGGTGTGAAAAAGGCCATAGCAGAGGGTAAGATCGGTAAGGTTGTTTCTGCTAATGCACGCAAGGATGATACGATATTCGTTGCAACCCAGCTATTAAAATGGGCGGATAAATCTTCGCCTGCCATGTTCCTTTCGACTCATGATATTGATGCGGTGAAGTGGTTCATAGATAAAAAAGCAGTTGAGGTTTATGCGACAGGTCAGAAAGAGGTGCTCTCTGCGAAGGGTGTCGATACTTATGATGTTATCCAGGCGATAGTGACATTTGAGGATGGTTTTACCGCAACTTTCCAGAGTTCGTGGATATATCCATCCAAAGGTTTTCCATCGCTGGTTGATTCTTTTATTCAGGTCATTGGTTCAGAGGGGACATTGATAGTAGACAGAAACAGGCAGGATGTAGAAATGTGCCTTGCGGATGGTTATAAATATATGCCAAAGGGTGAAGTTTTCGGCAAAAATCGCGCTGAGTTCAGACTTGCTATAGAGTATTTTATTGACTGTATTGTCGAGGATAAGCAGCCTATTAGTGATGTTGAAAATGGTTGTGAAATTGTTGAGATCGTTGAAGCTATCCATAAATCTATCGAAACAGGAAAGGCAGTAAAATTGCCTTTGGTTTAATATTGTTGGAGTGATTATAAATGACGTATGCAAATGTAAATGGTTCATTGCCTGGTGCTAAGAGTAAAGAGCTTATGGAGAAGTGGCATAAATTCGAAGCTGATGCTACGGGATTTCAGGCACCGGTTGTATGGGATCATGCTAAGGGGTGTATTGTTACCGATGTTGACGGTAACAATTATATTGACTGGACAAGCGGCGTATTGGTGACAAATGTTGGTCACTGTCATCGGCATCTGGTCCAGGCGGTTCAAAAAGCCAGCGGGGAGCTTTTGAATAATTATGAATGTCCGAACGATTATCGTGTTGCAGCTGCGGAAAAACTTGTAAATGCTTTGCCGAGCTATCTTGATAAATGTTTCTTTTTAAGTACAGGCTCCGAAGCGGTTGAGGCTGCTATTCGTTTGATGAAAAGAAAGACAGGCAAGTTTGAGATACTTTCTTTTGAAGGTGGTTTTCATGGCAGGACAATGAATGCTGCTTCTGTTGGTGGTCTTGCCGGGCCTAAGAAAAATTTCGGCCCTATGGTTCCTGGTGCTATCAGGGCGATATATCCGAATCCATATCGTGACCCGTTTGGTTTTTGTGATGACGGGCCCCAATTCAATAAGTATTTCGATTACCTTGATTCGACTGTAAGGGCAAATTCCACTGGCTGTCTGGCGGGTGTGATAGTTGAGCCTTACCAGGGAGCTGCCGGTTTTATTTTTCCGCCTGTTGGTTGGTTGAAGAAGCTCAGGCTATGGGCAAAAGAAAAAGGCCTATTGTTTACACTTGACGAAGTACAGGCGTCTTACGGCAGAACCGGCAAAATGTGGGCGATGGAACATGAAGACCTTATGCCGGATATCGTGACTATCGGCAAAGCTATTGGTTGCGGCGTACCGGTCTCAGCGGTTGTTTCTACTGGCGATATTTTCTCATGCTTACAAAAAGGAGAACTGAGTTCTACCCTTGGCGGCAACCCCGTATCAAGTGCTGCGGTGATAGCGGTTCTTGAAATTTATGAAAGAGAGAATCTTGTAGAAAATTCTCGACAGATGGGCGAATACATGAAAGAAGGCTTATTAAAGATTCAGGGGAAATGCAAATATCTCGGCGATGTTCGGGGGATGGGTCTGGTAATGGGGCTGGAGTTTGTAAAAGATAAAACGACGAAAAAGCCTGCGCCGGAATTAATAAAAACGATAATCACAAGATGTGCTGAGAAAGGTTTGCTTGTCGGCTCGGTTGGAGTGTTCGGCAACGTTATCAGGGTTGCGCCGCCTTTGGTTATTACCCAGGAAATTGCTGACGAAAGTCTTGGGATATTAGAAGATGTTTTAATGGAGCTTCGGCTGTAAATGTCGACGAATAAAAAATTACTAAATAGCAAAGCAGTCAGCTTTATTGATGAGACTGAACAGTTTCTTTCAGAGCTGATCACTTTTAAATCTGTCGGCGGCAGCGAGATCGGCGCTATGGAATATCTATATGGTCGATTCAGCGAGTTTGATTCTGTTGAAGTTGAAAAAGTCTACATGGATAATTCTATCAAGGACGACTATTACTACAGTTGTCCTGCAGAAGAATTTGACTATAGCGATACATATAATTTAAGAATAGTAAGAAAAGGTACCGGCAGCGGTAAAAGCATTATTCTAAACACCCATGTCGATGTTGTTCCTGCCGGCGAGATGGCTAATCCATGGGACGGCATCTGTGAAGACGAGGCAGTTTTTGGTAGGGGGGCGGTTGATGCCAAGGGACAGATCGCTACAATATTTTTGCTTTTTAAACTGCTTGAAGATTTTAATATTAAAACTGCCGGCGATGTTATCGTTCATATTGTTGTCGAAGAGGAAAGCGGCGGTAACGGCACATTGGCAATGGTAAGAAATGTTCACGAAGAAGCTTCTGGTTGTATTAACCTTGAGCCTACCGGTGGAAAACTGATGGTTTCGATCAGGGCGGCGGTCTGGTTTAAGATTACATTGCAAGGCAAATCCGGCCATAGCGGAAGCAGTCAGACGGTCAATCCGATATGGATGGCTCATGAAGTTATGAGCATTCTGAAAGACTATCATAGCGATTTACTTAATAAGTTGAAGTCGCAGAAATACTACGACCGGTATGACAATCCAATGCCTTTAACTTTCGGCAAAATATATGCCGGCGATTGGCCTTCAAGCTGCCCGGATGAAGCAGTGATCGAGGGGGTTCTTGGATTCTTGCCTGGTATGACAGAAAAACAGGTTTGCGAAGGAATAAAACAAGCCTTGCTGAATAATGGTTCGTTGCTTAACGAAGGTAACTTTGATGTTAAATTTACATATAGGCACAACTGCTGTGTGATTGACGAAGATGATGTGCTTGTTAAGGATATCATCAAAGCTGCTAATCAGATAGATATAGATATTGAAAAAGCTGCAATGGCTGCGTCAACAGATGCATGGTATTATTCTGAGATTGCCGGTGTTAAAGCTGTTGCTTTCGGTCCAGGGCAACTGTCATGTTGCCATAGCAGCAATGAGAGCATCAAACTTACTGAAATAGTTGATGCAGGGAAGATTCTTTTTGAATCAGTGCGGATTTTTTGCGGATAGTTTTTTGTTGTAGTTTTCAGTATGTGGTTGTGGTAACAGGATTTTGGTTTTGGTTTAATAACAGAGAAAAGGATAATTAGGCAATGTATAAAATATTGATCGCAGATGATCGACATGAAGGCTATGAGCAGGAATACGAAATTTTCAAAAGTGTTGATGCTGAAGTTATCGTGGAAAAAAGTCAGGACGAAAATGTGCTGGCTGAAGCTGTCAAAGGTGTTGATGGTTTGTTAGTTAACCTTAGTCCCATCACCGCAAAAGTGATACAGGCGATGGATAAATGCAAATGTGTTTGTCGCTATGGTGTGGGTTATGACAATGTTGACGCAAATGCTTTAAAAGAAAAAGGTATATTTCTTGCGAATGTGCCCGACTATTGTCAGGAAGATGTTTCCGACCATGCACTTGCTTTGATAATGGATTGTGTAAGAAAGATTTCGCGCAAAGACAGGGCAGTAAGAAAAGGTCAATGGAACTTGACAGGCGTTCAGGCTGTGTATCGGATGACTGGTAAAGTTTTTGGCTTTTTAGGCTATGGCGGTATTGCGAGATGTCTGCATCGCAAGATCGATGGTTTTAATTTTGAAAAAGTTTTGGTGTATGACCCGTTTGTTAAAGAAGATTCGATTGAATATAAAAACACACAATTAGTTTCACTTGATCAGTTGTGCAAAGAGGCGGATTGTATTTCAGTTCATGCTCCGCTCAATGAACAAACCAAGGGCATCCTGGGTGAAAATGAATTTAAGCTGATGAAAAGTAATGCTATAGTTGTTAACACCTCTCGCGGAGGATTAATCGACACAGATGATTTGATATCATCATTGAAAACCGGTGAGATCGCCTGCGCGGGGTTGGACGTTTTTGAAAGTGAGCCTTTAGAAGCAGACAGCCAGCTTCGGATGCTTGAAAATGTCACACTTACCGATCATGCAGGTTGGTATTCACATGAAGCAATTATAGAGTTGAAAACCAAAGCAGCGCAAAATGTTCTTGTGGCTGTGCAGGGTGAAACACCAAGATATGTTGTTAAAATATAATTTTCAGGAGTCAAAATATGGCACGTTATAAAAGAATTGATACTTTGTTGAGTATGAAAAAAGTTGGCGTTATTCCGGTTTTTTATAATGCGGATTTCGAGACAGCAAAAAATGTGATATGCGCCTGTGCTGATGGCGGCGCAAATGTTATTGAATTTACTAATCGAGGCGACAGGGCGATCGAGGTGTTTACAGCTTTGGAAAAGTACTGTGTGGAAAACAGACCTGATATTATCATGGGTGTTGGCTCTGTTATAGATGCGCCCACAGCAGCTATGTATATTGCCGCCGGCGCAAATTTTATCGTAGGGCCTGTACTTGATAAAGAGACTGCAATTGCGTGTAACCTGAAGAAGATACCATACAGCCCAGGTTGCGGCAGTGCTACTGAAATTCATGAAGCTCATAAACTCGGCGTTGAAATATGCAAAGTATTCCCAGGTTCATGTGTTGGAGGTCCGGAATTTGTAAAATCTGTTAAAGGGCCGATGCCCTGGACTGATATAATGCCTACAGGCGGAGTCAGCCCAACTGAAGAAAGTCTCCGCGAGTGGTTCGGAGCTGGTATCGTTTGTGCTGGTATAGGCTCGAAACTTATTTCAAAAGAGATGCTGCAAAAGAATGATTATGCCGGTATTACCGAGGCAGTTAAAAAAGCAGTTGACCTGATTAAAAATATTAGAAACGGAGGCTAAGATGGCAATTGAAC
>JAGLTN010000085.1 GCA_023135255.1 Planctomycetota bacterium | reverse complement strand
CGGGTCTTTTGATATGCTGCAACGAAGAATCTGCCTCTTTTTGCGTCGAGAATAACGCCAATTTTATCAATATTTGAATCAGATTGGCTTTGGATGTATTGGTAGGCGTTAGCGGCGATAACGTCAAGCGTGTCTACTGCTACAATTTTGACATTATTTGCCAGGTGCATCATTTTTGCCATAGTAGTGGCGATCCTCAGGCCTGTAAAAGAGCCCGGACCTATAGAGATATAGACATGTTCGATCTGCTGGGGCGAGTAATTATTATTTTCCAGCATTTTGGTTACACAGGGGAAAAGCTCGGCACTATGTTTCATCGGGGCTGAAAAATGCTGGTTTGCGAGGATATTTTCGCCTTTTGCGATAGCCACAGAGCCTGTTCGCCCGGATGTTTCGACTGATAGTATTAATGGTTCTTGTGTCATTTTGCTAATAATACCGTTATTAAGTTGCCGATTATTTTAACAATAGAGCAAATAATAGCGATGATCGGATTATAAAGCAATTTTTCATTTATAAAAAGTTGCAATTGCCTTTGAATAAAGCTAATCTATTGAAAATTGTTTGAGTATTGAAATTGAATTTTATTACCATCTGTTGAACAGGAGGTTCATTTTGGATAAGAGATATTTACCTACAGCCGGCAGGATTTTGCTGGTAAGTTTATTTGTCGGTTTCATTTCATCTTCTTTAACTATTGCTCAACCTCAACCGCCGGATAAGCAAAAGATCGTTAACCGCGTAGCACAGGACTGGATGAGGGTTGGTGCCAAGCAATATGAGAGGGGTTTTTACAGCCAGGCGGAAAAGTCTTTGCTTAGAGCTTTAGATTATAAGAAGTATCTTTCGGTTAGTGATCTCAACCAGATCAATGAGCTTTTGACCAAGGTCAAAAACGCTGCTGAGGACAATTCCAAGGTCGAAGAAAACATGAGAAAAGGCGGACTACTGTTTGCTGAGGGCAAATTGCCTGAGGCTCAGATGTGTTATGAGCAGGCAAAGAGTAGTCAGGGGATTTCAGCAGATAAGCTTAAATATATTGAAGAGACACTTAAAGAGATAGACCAGAAGATAAAACAAAGAAAGAAAGTTGTCGGCCAGATTTATAAGGACAGCGTTAAGTTCTTCGAGAACGAAGATTATGAGAATGCCCGCAAAGGTTTTTTAGAAGTGAGCAGAGAGGAACTTTTTCAGGCAGAAAAGGGTAAATCGGCAGAGCAGTACCTCGCTAAGATCGATGCGGTACTTGTTCAGAGGACAGAATTTCCTTCATTAGAGGAAGAAAAGATAGAGGAAGAAAAAGCAAAAGCAGAAGAAAGTTTGCTGACTGAGATAGCGGCACCGTCAGGTAGTGATGGGAAAACAGAAGAACCTGTGGAGGTTATTGGAATTATTGAGGTTGTTAATGTAAATGTAAATGAGCCTACAGTCGATGTTGCGGAAGTTAAGGCGGTTGAAACAAAATCAAAGCCTAAGTTGAGTGTTAAGGAAAGTTATAGCCGAGCGGTAGTAAAAAATGCGGTTGATACTGCGGATAAGCTTGCCAGGGAGGGGCGTTTCTATCATGCTCAAAAGGCAGTTGAAAAAGCTTTTAACATATTAACGGCAAACAGGAACATGATCGGCGATGAACTTTATAACCAGTATAAAGAGCAGCTTAAAATTTTGTCAGAGGTAATTATTGCCGGCAGAATGGAATGGCTTGGTGAGACAGAAGATAAGGCTGAGCAGGAAAATTAGCAAAACAAGCATTATCTTTTTGTAAATTTTGGGAAAATATTATTTTTTTTTAATCAAACCATCAAAAAACTGGCAACATAGGTAAGATAGGTCAATTGCGGAGGGTGCTTTGGGCTCCATTTCTAAAATTTTTTATTTTCCATTTTTTATTTAATTTTGAAAAGCTTGTGTAATTAATGGTCGATTTTCTTAAAATAGCACAGAACTTTTTTAAATTAAAGCTTAGTTAATGCCTTTTTATGGGAAAAACTTAATTTTTTTTTATTTATTTGCCAATATTACCCACATTAGCTATTCTTTGTATATTGCCTGTGTTTACAGCAGGTTTTAGATAATATAGGACTTTTTAAAAATAGTGTTAGAAAAACAGCCTTTTCAGTACTGGTAGATAGATTTTTTACTTGCAAAACTACCCAGTTTTTTATAAACTAGGGCAATAGGAAATAACCTATCTTACTGTTGTTGGTGGGGTTTTGTGTTTTTGAATTAAAGTTTCAGATATTAATTGAGGATTTCGGTGATGAAATTTAGTCGACGTTTTGATTGGAGGGGTAATATGAGAAGAGTTAATAGTAAATTTACCCGGAGTTTTTTACTGGTTGTGTTATCTGCGTTTTTGCTGGTGGTGACATTTTCAGTAATGACGCCGAACTGTCAGGCAGCCGATAATGGCAAACAGATAGTTCACAAAGTTGCGATGCGCTGGATTCAGGTCGGCAGCGAGCAATTTAACCGCGGTTTTTATAAGGCGGCTGAACAATCACTGCTTCGAGCGAGAGATTATAAGGAATATCTTACGGTCGAGGAGCTTGAGCAGATTGAAACCCTTCTTGCAAAAACACATGAAGCTTCTTTGCAAAGAGAGGACATATTAAAAGATATCAAACAAGCAGACAAGCTTATGAGCAGCGGTAAATTTGTTCGGGCTAAAGCTTATTATGAAAAGATTCTTAGTAATCAGTATCTCTCTGACGAGGAAAGACAACTTGTCAGTGAATCTCTGGCGGAGGCAGATTCCAGGCTTGGCGGAGAAAAGAAAGATATAGCTGAGCTTTACAATAAGAGTGTTAATCTTTTTGAAGCGGGTCAGTATGAAGAAGCTCGTGATGGTTTTATCAAAGTCAGCAAAAATGGTTTGCTGGTAGCACCTACGGGTGAGACAGCAGAAGACTATCTGGTTAAGATCGACAATATTCTTGTAAAGCAGGCACCGGCAGTTGAGCAGTTCGAAGAGCTCGAAGCCCCTGCAGAAGAACTCACCGAGGTCAAAGAGGTTGAGGTTGTTGAGATTAAAGAGGTTGAGGTTGTCGAGATCAAGGAAGTTGTAGTTGAAGAAATTCCGCAAGAGGTTGTAAGTATTGAGCCTGTTACGGAGGTCGAAGTGATAGAGGTTGTAACTGAGCCTGAGGCAGTAGTCGAGGTTGAAGAAGAAGATGCTTATATTGATGTTATCAACCGCAAAAGAAACATTCTTAAGAGCCATACCAATGCTGTTGTAAATGATTCAGTAGCAAAGGCTAACGTATTTATCAATGAGGGCAGCTTTGATGAGGCTAAAGATGCCGTTGAAACAGCTGAGCGTCTTGTTAATAAAAACCCGCTTCATCTTGGTGATCAGCTTTTCATGGGCTACAGCGACCACCTGGAACAATTGCATGATCAGATAGAGCAGGGCAAAAAAGTCCAGCAGATCGATCTTGAGGAGAAAAGGCGTCAGGAATCTATTGAGGCTCAGAGGGTTCATAGAGAGCAGATGGAATCTGACAGGCAAAAAAGAATTACAGAGCTGATGGGAAATTCTAATGCTTATCTTGAGCAGCAGCGATATGATGAAGCCCTTGGTCAGCTTGACAGTCTGCTTGCAATTGATCCATTGAATAATAATGCTCTTATTCTTAAGCAGACTCTCGAAGATACTATCAACTTCAGAGAGCAGCTTGAGTTGAAAAAAGAATCTGAAAAACAAAGAGCTGATCTTCTGTTTATGACTGATGAGGCATCGATCCCTTATGCTAAAGAAATGACACTGCCTAAAAACTGGCGTGAGATTTCCGCAAAGCGCAGACCTGAAGAGGCTATCGGTCAGGATCCCGCTAATGCGGCTGTTTACAAACAGTTGGCAGAGACGGTCGATCTTTCTGAATTGACACCTGATACTTCTTTTAGTGCTGCTATTGAGATATTGAAAAAGTCGGTAGATCCAGCTTTGAAGATCGTTGTTATGTGGGGTGACTTGCTTGACAATGCTGATATCGAACCTACAACACCCATCAATATGGATGCGGTAGAGGCAATACCAGTATCAGCGGCTTTGGATTTGCTGCTGCGGTCGGTTTCAGGTGGTTTTGCTGAACTTGGTTACTCAGTTGAAAATGGTATTATAACTATTGCCACGGTTTATTCACTTCCAAGTAAGCTTGAGACCCTGGTGTATGATATCACCGATTTGCTTGGCAGAAGGGCTGATTATAGAACACAGGCCCCTACAGGTGGAGGCAGCTCATCGAGCCTTGATAATATTGGAGGCGGTTTTCAGGATTCAGGCGGCAGTGATGATCAGCTGGACAGGGATGAGCTTAGAGAAGATGCCGGCGAAAGAGCAGGCGGATTGGTTCTTTTGATCCAGAATACGATTGATCCTGAAAGTTGGGAAGAACTTGGCGGTGAAGGTTCAATAACTATATACGGAACAAAGAAGCTTATTGTGCGTCAGACTTCAGAAATCCATGGTAAGATCGATAAGCTCCTTGAGAAGCTTCGTAAATCTCTTGGTTACCAGGTGGCGATTGAAGCCAGATTCTTGTTGGTAGGTGAAAATTTCCTTGAGGATATTGGTTTGGATGTTGATTTTCAATTTTTCAAGCTTGGTGGTGGTGGATGGCAGGCTCCTAATTTCCTGCAGGATTCAAGTGGTATAACAGACACAGCATCGCTGGCTGATATACCTGGAAGTCTGGCAGGTACTGGAATTGCTGCACAATTTTCGGGCGGTTATGGTGGCCTACTTGACGACCTTATGGTTAGTTTTGTGCTCAGGGCAACACAGGCTCACAAAGATACCAGGGCTTTGACAGCACCTAAGGTAACTGTAATCAATGGTGAATCAGCGGACTTGCGTGTTCAGACCACATTTGGTTATGCTGGTGATATTGAGATAGATACGCAGGTAGGTACTTCTGGCAATGAATCATCAAATATTTTGATGAGTAATGTCAACTATGAAGACAGAACGGTTACTTCCGGAACGATTCTTAATGTTACTCCTATCATAACACATGATAAGAAGCATGTAATTTTAAATATTGAAGCTCAGCTTGATGACTTCCTTGGTTTCACGAAACGGACTATTGATGTTGGTATGTACACCGGTGGTGTTGGTGGTATGAATTTTTCGGTTGAATTTCCGCATGTTGAGACATCTCGAGTTCGTACTCGTGTTAGTGTTCCCGATGGTGGTACACTCCTGTTAGGTGGTCAGAAATTGACGGCAGAAACCGAAACAGAAGCAGGTGTTCCTATTTTGAGCAAGATACCTATTATCGGAAGAGCGTTTAACAATCGCAGTAAAGTTAAGGATCAGAGAATTCTTTTGATCCTGGTTAAGCCAACAATAATTCTGCAGGAGGAGGCTGAAGCTGAAGCTATAGCTGCGATGGAAGGTGATTTCTAATTCAAAGTCTAATAATGTTTTTGTAGAATAGCATAAAAAATCCAGGTTTGCGGACATCAGAAGTGAAGATTTGTCCGCAAACCTGTCTTAATGTACTAAAGTATCAGCCCTTTTAGGATGATAATATATACATATATGTATATGAAAATTAAGGTTTAGGAGCAGAACATGAAAAGCAGACTATTTGCTTGTGTAATTATTTTGTTAGCAATTCAAATGTCAGTTTTTGCTGCTACGGTTCGATCCGTACCAACAAATGAATACCCCACTATTGCATCGGCGGTTAACGCGTGTGATGATGGTGATTGGGTTATTGTCAAGAGGATATCTTCCAATGGCGGTGTCCCTTATACAGTTCCTGCTGTTACTGGTATTACAATACCGGCAGGTGTCAGAGAATTGACGATACAGTCATATACTCCTACAGACCCATGTTGTGTTGCTGATACAGTTATAGACTGTGGTAATTCAGGCAGGGCTTTTACATTTGTCGATGACCAGGATTGTAATGTTGTTGTTACAGGTTTTACTATAATCAATGGTATGGCCACCGGGCCTATAGGTGCTGATGGGGACCTGACTGGTGTAGACCCCACTAATCCTGATCCTGATACGTGGGCAGGTGAGTCAATTAAGGGTGATGGTTACGGCGGTGCGATTTATGTTGGTTCGGTTATTACGCCCGGAGTTTCCATTGCTCCGGTGATTAAAAATTGTGTTTTCCAAAACTGTCATATTTACGGTGCGGTAGGTGGTGTAGGTGCTCCTGGATTTTTCATATATACCCAAGACCCTGTCACTGGTGTTATAACCATTGAGGCTATATTGCCTGGCGGCGCCGGTGGTGATGGTGATGGTAACGGCTTAGGTGGTGCAATTTACTGCGGCATGGCGAGTACACCTACGATCGTCGATTGTAATTTTGCCGACAACTTTGCGCACGGCGGTATCGGCGGTGCAGGTGGTGCCGGTTTAGGAGCTGTTCCTCAATATGAAATATATGCCAGTGATGGCGGTGATGGAGGTGATGGTATAGGTGATGGTCAGGGTGGTGTAATTTACGCAGATCAATTATCTGACCCCAATATAACCAGATGTACTTTTACAAGCAATACTGTAACAGTGGGTCTTGGCGGGCAAGGTGGTCAGATGGGTAATAGCGACTTAGACCCCGATAATCCGGCAACTGATGGATCCCAGGGTACTACCATTACCAACAATATGAGACATGGTGGTGCTGTTTATTACAATACGCAATCGTCTAATAATCTGAATTCATCTACATTTGAGCACAACGATGCAGGTGAGAGTGGTGGTGCCATCTACTGTGCGACGGGAAGTATTTTGAACATTAATGCTGGGTGTGTATTTAATCATAACCAGGCATTGAATGGTTCCGGTGGTGCAATAGAGGCTGAGGCCTTGTGTATCTTTGACATCAATGACACGAAGTTCCTTAGTAACTATGCCATGTTTGACGGTGGTGCTATCAATACTGATATGGGTTGTGATATTCACATTTCGCATTCTTCTTTAAACGCGAATACAGCAGGTGTTGACGACGGCACTAATTTCAGTTGGGGGAATGGCGGAGCAATTTCCACGATAAGTGGTTCAGTTCTTGAAATTAATTCATGTTCATTTGGTTTAAACGAGGCTACCGAATATGGTGGAGCTATCAGTTTAATAGGCGATGGACAGTTTTGTAAGGTAGCAATGTATTCAACATCCGTTATTTCCAACGAGGCTCTTATAGGTGGTGGTGTTTACTTTGAAAATTTCCAACCTATTGACCCATCAGTTGGGAATCCAAACCCTGACTTGTTTACAAATTGTACTTTTATAAGTAACTTAGCTGAGGATGAAGCAGGCGGTATATATCTGTCCGGTAACAGAGCGGGCTTAGGTTCGAGGGTAGTTGATTGCGATATCACCGACAACAGTACTTTCGAGAGTGGCGCATATGGAGGCGGTGTTTACGCGAGCAACGTTGAAGTTACTTTTGAAAATTGCAGGATATTGAGAAACAGTTCATCAGGTTACGGCGGCGGTATTTATTTCTTCTTTCCCGGTCAAACAGAGGTTAAGAACTGTTTATTTGTTGACAACTCAGCGGTCTATGAAGGTTCCGCTATATCGAGTGAATTTAATTTAAATTATTCTGTGATTTTGTTTACCAATAATACTTTCAGTGAAAATACAATTACATCACCTACAGGAACAGGCGGCGCTGTTTACAATAACTTTAACGGCAGTCCTGTGATAGAGAATTGTATATTTAATCAGTGCAATAAGGTTGCTGTTTACGAGAGTGACGAAAACAGTCAGTCTGTATTGAATAACAACCTGTTTTATTCGAATCCGGACGGTGACTACCGGGTTTATGTTCCCGGCGGAGAGACGGTTTATACAGGTAAGATTGAGCTTAATGGTTTGGCGAATGCCAATGCTAATATTGACGACGACCCGAATTTTGTTTCTGGCGACCTTGGTGATTATTATCTTAGTCAGACCGCAGCCGATCCAAATCAGCCGCAGAGCATGGCTGTCGATGCGGGAAGCACCTCGGCTGTAAATGTCGGGTTGGAGAATTATACAACCAGAACTGACAGCCTGACAAACCCAACCGGCTCAGGTGATGCTGGTATGGTTGATTTAGGTTATCACAGTCCAAAGACTGCTGATATGCCGGTGTATCATCTTAATATTGAGATCGTTAACCCGTATGGTACGGTAACAACGATACCGGTAATGGAAAATAATGATTTTTATTCCGGCACCGTAGTAACTCTTGTCGCGAATCCTAATTTTAGTTACAGGGTTGCCTACTGGGATGGGACTGAAAGTGATTCTTCTACAGAGTTGACTAATACTGTTATCATGAATTCAGATAAAACAGTCATAGTAGAATTCGAAACGCCTAAGGTTCTCAAGGTAAAAAGTGACGGCGGAGATGGTTATTATTCTGATATTCGTGATGCTCTCTTTGCGGCCCAGGATGGCGATGTAATCGAAGTTTATAAGGGTGTTTATCGTGGGCCGGTTATTGAACTTTATAAAAATGTTCATATACGTTCAAGAAATCCTAATGACCCGTTATATGTTGCGGATACAATTATTGACCGCGGAGGTTATCGCGAACGTGCGTTTTGGATAAGTGGTATTATTGATAATGGCACGGTAATTGATGGTTTGACAATGATTAATGCCGGTTGGTCATGGCTGCCTGGCGGTACTCCGAGGGATGCCGGATTTAATGGTGGTGATGGTCCATCTTTCCAGGGAGGTTGTATTTACATTCACGCCGATGCGAGTCCGATAATTAGAAACTGCATCATCAGGAACAATGAAGGTGAAGCCGGCGACGGCGGCAATGGCCATGATGCTGACGCTACCTTTAACGCTGGTCGAGGAGGCTGGGGAGGCTGGTCGAGAGGCGGCGCGGTTTATTGCGGAACCGATTCTGCACCACAGTTTATTAATTGTACATTCCAGGATAACAGAGCAATCGGCGGCAGCGGTGGTAACGGCGGTGACTTCCACGCGCAAAGCGGCAACCGGTCCAACTACGGCGGTAACTGGAGTACATTTATGTCTTTTGAATTCCGTAATATCGACCCCAGAACTAATGTTGGTGGGACGAATTCGGATCCCGCTAATTCTGATACCAGCAGGGAATTGTGGGAAATCTGGGATAAATCAGCAAATCCTGCTACCGATCCTATGGGTATGTTTGGTACTTATTATAGATCAGAGTACACTATTGATGACACAGACTATTTGGGTTATTATGGCGATTATAAGTGGTATGGCGGTTACGGCGGAGCGGTATACTGCGGATTAAATTCTGATGTTAATTTTATAAACTGTGAGATAACCGGCAATACTGTTGTCAGCGGTATGAGTGGTTTAGGTGGTTTTTATGGTCCAAAACGTTATGAGCCTCAAATTTCATACGAATTACCATCGTTCGGTGCGGGTGTTTACTGTGACAGGGGCAGTAATACGCTGTTTGAAAATTGTATTATATCGAATAATGTAGCATCCCAGATGCAGGGAAGATATCGCCTTAGTCCTATAGTCAGTCATGGTGGCGGTGTTTGTTCTGAAGATACAGCTTCTGTTATTTTCAAAAATTGTCATATAAACGAGAACCAAGCTGATATCGGCGGTGGAATTCACTTTGCTGATTCGAATCCTGTTATTGAAGACAGTAATATTGTCGGCAATATAGCTATGCAGGGCGGCGGTATTTATGGTAACTATGGTGTAGCTGATATCATAGGATGTAACATTATTGGCAATGAATCCAGGGCTTTGATAGATCCTAACCTACTATTCATAACTGACGGCAGCGGCGGCGGTATACATATCAGCAGTCTTGACGTTAATATTGTTGACTGCAATATTTCTGAAAACCTTGCTGAATATTCTGGTGGTGGTTTGTTCTTTGATGGCGGAGAGTATCAGTCAGTAATCAACTGTCTGATAACGGATAACATAGCGAGTCATGACGGCGGTGGTATAGCAGTTACGACATGGGCTGACCCGACAATATCGAATTGTACTATTGTCGGCAACCGGATAGGATCTTTGATTGGCATGGGTGGCAGTTCAGAGGAAGGCGGATCGCCAGTTTCAGGGCTTACAACTTATGGTGACGATCTTAGTGCAGAAGAATTAAGCAATCTTATAATTTTAGACCAAAACAGTCCGCCACCAAGTCCTGAATCAATAGCACTGCATCTTCAGGTGCAGCCGGTAAGTGCTTTGGGTGATGTAGTTCTTGCAAGTGTTCCCACTTCGACGTGGACTTATGGTTGTTCGGCTACGGCAGCTGGTATGGTATTCGGTTACTATGATCGTAATGGTTATCCGAATATGTACACCGGGCCGACCAACGGCGGTGTTGTGCCTCTGACAAATCTTGGTCAGGGTGCTGACCCTAATAATCCTATAGCAGGTTCCTGTTCAATTATTGCAACACAGAATGGCGTTGACGGCAGAACTACTAACGGCCATGTAGATGATTACTGGATTGCTGAGCTTGCAGAAGGTCCTGATCCGTGGGAAGTAAATGGTACGACTGAACATCAATGGGGCAGTTGTACCGCTGACTTTATGGGAACAAGCCAGTGGAAGTGGGACTGGCATGGTGACGACAATGGCAGTAAAGACAGTCTTCCAGATGGTGGTACATGGTTTTGGTTTGAACCATACGGGGAAAAAATATATAACTTTATTCCACCTTCATCTTGGGGATTACCTGCGACTGCTGGTTGCCATGGTATGAGGCTGTTTGCTGAATCGCGGAGTTATATTGTAACAGAAAACTATAACCAAATGGTTGATACTTATGCAGCAGGCGGATTTTCATTCGAGGATTATAAAGCAGAAATAGACGCTGGTTATCCGGTACTGATCACTGTTACAGGTCATTCGATGACTGGTGTTGGTTATAATGATGCAACTCAGGAAATCATACTGCATAATACATGGGATAACCGGAAAGACAGGATGGAATGGGGCGGTTACTATGAATATCCAGGAATGCCAAGTATGCTGCATCTCGGAATAACTGTGATACATCTTGAAGCGTCGTCTTATGTTGGTACTTTCGGAGCAGGTATTGATGTTTCTAATGGTGGTAGTGCAAATATCGTTAATTCTATTGTCTGGGATAATCCTGGTGTTCAGATTTCTGTTGGTGTTGAAGAGGAACCAGCATCGGTATATGTTACATACAGTAATATTGGCCCAGGAGATGTTTCTGTCTATGCAGATACGAACTGCTTCATAGAAGGTTGGGATCCGAATATGTATCCTGACAGCAATGGATGGGCACCGTATACTGAGAATAGAAACCAGGATCCGTTGTTCATGGGTGATTATCTCCTGTCACAGATATCAGCAGGTCAGCTTGTGGACAGTCCGTCAGTTGATACGGGCAGTGATTTTGCAAGCGTGCTCGGTTTTGACGGCTATACTACACGTACAGATTCAGGCCCGGACGAAGATATCGTTGATATGGGTTATCATCATCCGATGTTTGACACAGATATTATGGAGCTTAACTTTATAGCAATAACGGATCCTGATATTAATGTTGTGCCTGTTATTGATCCGTGCGGCATTACTTATTACACTCAATACACGACGGTTACACTTACGGTAAGTGATCCGCCGGCAAATTACCAGGTGCAGTGGGGCGGCAGCGATAATGACAACCTGACAGCGACGACTAACACAGTACATATGAATACCAACAAGACTGTTGTTGTAGGTTTTGTTAAAAATTCGTGTATTCTTGATGTAAGTATTGTCGGCGGCAACGGCAGCTATGAGGTTGATCCTGAGCCTGATGCAAATGGTGTTTATCCTCGTGATACGGTTGTTACTATAACGGCGGCGCCGGATGGTGGCTACAGGGTTAAACAGTGGAGCGGTACAGACGATGATACATTATTGACATTGGAAAACACGGTTGTCATGGATGGTGACAAGATAGTTACTATAGAATTTGAAACACCAGGTGTAATTTCTGTTCCGGGCGGTGATGCAGGCGCATTGCAGGCAGCTATTGATACTGCCCGAGAGCTGGATACTATTATTCTTGCCAGTGGAACTTATCGTGTGCAGGAAGGTTTCACTATTATTGGTAAAAATATTACTATTGCAAGCAGCAGTCCTGATGACCCGAACTGCGTTGCAGGTACGATCATCGAACAACTTCTTGTTGAGGGCGGAAGCCACGGCAGAGCATTTACTTTTATAGATGTCGGTCCCCAGGCTGTGCTCAATGGTATTACTATTCGTGATTTTAGTATTCGTACTGTTGATGGTGATGACGGAGATTCAGATCCTAATACTTTTTCGAATATGTCTGGTAGGAATTCCGGTACTAATGCCGGTGTTGCGCTTGTGTGTTCTAAGGCATCTCCGACTATCAAGAACTGCAGATTTGTAAATTGTAATACTATAGGTGGTGATGGTGGTAATGGTGTTAATGGTGATGAGGCGCAAAACAACGGTGGTATGGGCGGTTGGCCCGGCGGGGCACATGGTGGTGCTGTTGCTATGTATATTGGATGGGATATGGCTGGTGAAGAACAAGGTCCGAGTAATCCAACGTTTATTAACTGCGACTTTATTGATTGTTCAGCGCAGGGTGGTGACGGCGGTAACGGCGGTGATGGTTTTGAAGATAACGATAACTACATTTATGGAGATGCTGGTCTTGGCGGCGGTTGGTATTATGGTGAGCCTTACAGTTATTACTCTTGGACATTGATTTATTGGCCTTTCGGTTATCATTTTGACGGCAGAGGTTATGATGGTCAGTATGACGAATATACCAGGTACAGCGGATTAGGCGGAGCTGTGTTTGTTGGGCCTGATTGCAGTCCTGTATTTAAGGAATGTTACTTCGAAGGCAACAGAAGTTACGGCGGTTCCTGTGGAATTAACGGATTGAATGGCGGGTGGGATCTGATAATGACACCTGCGGCTCCTTTGAGGATTGATTCCTTAGGTGGTGCGGTTTATTGCGACAGTAACAGTACACCTTATTTCTATGACTGTGACTTCGTTGACAACGAGGCTGATGTAAATGTCCCGGCTGATAATGATAAACCATTCATCAGTTATGGTGGTGCTGTTGCAGCTCGTGATAATGCAAAGCCTACGTTTAAGAATTGTAGCTTCACCGACAACCTTGCTGCGATTGGCGGCGGTATGTATTGCGGCGGTATAGACGCGAAGATCATTGATTGTAATTTTGTTAATAATTCAGCTTTCCACGGCGGTGGTCTTTATTATGCTGACGGTGATGGTCTTGTGGAGAATACTACAATTGTTTATAACTCTACTATTCAGCCTCCGGATGCGAATATATTCCCTGATGAAATATTTGGTCTCGGTGGTGGTCTGTATATAACTGCCGGCAATACTGAGGTCGTTGACTGTAATATCAGCATGAACAGTACGGGTGCATCTGGTGGTGGTGTGTATTTCTCCAATACAAATTCCAGTTTGCGTAACTGTCTGATCACATCTAACACAGCAGAAAGAGACGGTGGCGGTATTTCGGCTAACTGGTTATCTCAGCTTAATGTTTCTAACTGTACGGTTGCGAATAATATGATTGCCGGAATCAACTTCCCGTCACCTTATAACTACGGTGGTGGTTTGTATTGCGGCTATGGCAGTTATACGAATATAATTAATAGTATCTTCTGGAACAATACTGCCAGCAGCGGTCACCAGTTGGCTGTTGCATCTGAACAAGATGGCAACACCAGCGGCTCTACTCTGGAAGTATCGTACAGTATTGTGCTTGGCGGTGAGACAGCAGTGTTCGTTGCAAATGAATGTGATGTTATCTGGGGTCCGAATAACCTTTATGTTGATCCATTCTTTGCTTCAGGTTTTAGGGGTGATTACTTCCTCAGCCATGCAGAGATCGATGATCCGAATCAGACCGAAGACAGTCCAGCAATCGATGCTGGCAGCGCGGATGCAACTGAGTTTGGTTTACAGGCCTATACTACCAGGACTGATGGTAAGTATGACCAGACTGTCGTGGATATGGGTTACCATTATTCGATTGGTGATGAGTGTCGAATCTGCGATCTTGATAACAGCGGAAAAGTGGAATTTGGTGATCTTGCTATTTTGGCACAATACTGGCTTTATTTGGATACTGAATGTACAGTTGATAACAGTTGGTGTCAGGGTGCTAACCTTGTAGCGGATGATAAAATTGACTTTAAAGATTATTCCAGGATAGCTCAGTGCTGGATGGTAACTGCCAGCGGTATGACAGCTAAATGGCTTGTAGAGCCTTACACTCAGACGACGTTAAGTATCGCTATGGAAGCTAAGACAGTTATTAACAGCTGGGGCTGGGATGTTGAATACTATTTCGAGTGTATCAACGACGGAGATGCTAATAGCAATTGGCAGGAAGAGCCTGAGTATATCGCTGCCGGTTTACAAGGTGAGGTGGAATATTGCTTCAGATTCAAAGTCCGGGATCTTTCTCCGAATTTTGCTGAGTCTGACTGGTCAGATGTTAGGTGTGCATTAACCGGCGAAGATGTTGGCGATATAACGCCTCCGGAACCTAACCCGATGACCTGGGAAATCGAACCTACCCCGACAGGTCCGAATTCTGTAGAGATGAGAGCTTCTTTGGCTATTGATGATGGTGATGAAACCAATCTGGTTTATTATGAATTTATCCGTGAGGATCCAAATGGTATAGTCTTTACCGTCCGCGATTGGCATCCGGAT
>JAGLTN010000084.1 GCA_023135255.1 Planctomycetota bacterium | reverse complement strand
TCAAAGTAGCCGAAAGCCTGGTCAAATTTGTTATTGGTATCAATCATGCCTGAACCATAGTGCTTTGTAGTTTGTGTTCCTGAGTCGTAATAGTCTTTGATGACGTTATGTAATTTTAATGTTCCGTTGCTGACTGTATAAATATCCGGGTCATCTGAAGGGAAAAATAATATGCCTTCATATCCACTCCATCTGCCTATGTTCCATTTTACCGTGTCGATATCATTGCCATCAAATTCATCGTGGAAAGTCAGGTCCCAACCATGTTTATCCCAGTCGCCTGGTGCGTAATTTTTGGCAAGCCAGGAGTAATCGACCATGTCAACATCTTCATCGCCATCAGCGTCTGCGGTAACCAGACTACCTGAATTTAACCAGTCTTCCGCGATTATTTCTAAATCTTTGAGGTCAGTTTCCATGTCAAAGTTAAAGTCAGCAGCGAACTCATCCGGCATAGCAATTCTCTGAATTTCCTGAGAGGTGAGGGCTCTGTCGTAAATTTTTATATCGTCAAGTTTTCCACGGAAATAATCCGACCAGTTGCCGCCATTATTTGTGAACAGCTTGAGTGTTTCAATGCCGGCCATTGTTTTAGCTGGAACAGGAGTAAAGGAAGCCTGCATCTTACCATCATAGTAAATGCGTTCGACATCATTTTCGCAATCTTTTGTTATCGCAAGATGGTGCCATGAGCCTTGATGTGGGTAATAGTAATCCTGATATCCCCACCACCATCTGATGTCGTTATTGCCAGCAGAATCTGCGCCCATTACCGCTGTTATATATTGCTTATCAGCAGATGAGCTATTGTAAATACTCAGGGATAAAATACGGCTTCTTGTTGAATCATAGCCTTTGCAAATTCTACCCTGCAGGCGCTCTGGGTCGGTCCATATCCACAGTGAAAGTGTTATTTGCTTATCAATATTTGTAAATGTTGAAGAAGGCACTTCGACATATAGAGTGCTGTAGAGACTAAGGTTTGCCAAGCAATTTGATGATTTTATGCCGCCTGAATCCCATTTGTCTGTCTTGCTGATTGCTGCATCGTTTCCGTTGTCTGTAGCGTCATATGCAATATTGCCGGAGCCCTCATCAAACTTATACCAGGCTA
>JAGLTN010000083.1 GCA_023135255.1 Planctomycetota bacterium | reverse complement strand
ATTCCATGATTAACCGCCTGGACTATATCCAGCGGAGTCCCCACACCCATAAGGTATCTTGGTCTGTCTTCCGGCAGTTCAACGGTAGTGTGGGCAACAGTTTCGATCATTTTTTTGTGTCCCTCACCAACGCTTAACCCTCCAATGCCATAGCCCGGGAAATCCATTTCTACCAATTTCCCCGCGCAGTGACTTCTCATCTCAAGGTCTGTGCCCCCCTGAACAATGCCGAACAAAAGCTGCTTGTTATTGGCATGAGCATTTTTACATCTAAGTGCCCAGCGTATCGATCTTTCCATAGCCTGTTCGAGTTGAGATTTTTCGCATGGGTAGGGGGCGCATTGATCGAAACACATAATAATGTCGCCGCCGAGTCTGTTTTGTATATCCGTAGCGATCTCTGCGTTCATCTCATATTTTGTGCCGTCAACATGGCTTGCGAAAACAACTCCATCATCATCTGTTTTTACAAGTGAATTGAGAGAAAAAACCTGGTATCCGCCGCTGTCAGTGAGGATTGGTTTGTTCCACGCCATCATTTTATGAAGCCCGCCGATTTTCTCTACCGTCTCTACGCCAGGTCGTATCATCATGTGATATGTGTTTGCGAGAATTATCTCAGCACCGGTCTGCTCCACCATAGCAGGTGTTGTTCCTTTCACAGCGCCGGCAGTTCCCACCGGCATAAATACCGGAGTCTGTATCTGACCATGACCAGTAGTAAGCACACCTCTGCGTGCCTTTGTGTTCGCATCTTTATTTATAAGTTTAAAACTTTTCATGGACGGTTAATTTCAGTTGTAAATATTAATTATTGTTGTAAACATCAATTATTTTTGAACCTGGGTAATAATACTCTAATATCCTTTTGAAGTCTGCGCCCTGCCTTGCTATTGCCTGAGCGCCGCATTGGCACATTCCTACCGCATGGCCGAAACCGCGACCAGATTGGAACAGCCAACCATCATCCTCTTTCGTAAGTTTAAAAATAGTACTTTTAATTTTACGCCCTGATGGATCAATTGCAAGTCTGAAGTCCTCTGCTCGCAACCAGTCGGTTTTACCATTTACACCAATAAGCTCAACAGCAGTAACTCTTGTGAAATTTGTATAGACAGTTTGTTTTTTTATCACAATATCAACGATGTCTTTTAATTTTTCAAGTGAGTTATATCGGCTCATCAGTTTTTCTGTGACAGTTTTGTGATCAAATTTTACGCTATGCCAGAAATAATATTTGGGTTTCGCGACGTTTTTGCAATATTGGCAAGGCACACCTTTTAAAGCTGGGAAGTCATCGCCGAAAACATTTTTGCTGTCTTCTGTGTGTCCGCCGCAAGTTGAGCTGTAGTATGTGGGAAAAATATTTTCACTGCCGTCGGTTTGCCTGCAGGTAAGTACCATGCCCTTTGTTTCATTGACAGCATCCCATACCTGTTTGGATTCAGCGTTGATGCCTTTGTAAACCTGGTTGGCCTGACTTTTCCGCATGTCATAATCCCTGCTGGTGCCGAAGCGTTTTTTTATGTAAAGGCAATATGTTCTGGCTGCGACAGCCTGTGCTTTAAGAGCTTGCGGCTCCCAGTAATCAGGCATCTCAGCGCCAATAACACCGGTAAGGTAAGGCTCCAATGGAACTATGTTTATTACGGAAA
Organism: Planctomycetota bacterium; assembly: GCA_023135255.1. Taxonomy (GTDB): domain Bacteria; phylum Planctomycetota; class Phycisphaerae; order Sedimentisphaerales; family Anaerobacaceae; genus JAGLTN01. Next base: position 830 of record JAGLTN010000083.1, on the reverse strand, counting down.
ATGTATTTTTCTCCGGGTCGATTATAAGTTTCAAATAACCACGATATGATTGGTCATTAATTGAGAAAATATTCGGCGAAGAAGTTTTAACCTCAAATTTTTTGCCGGTAAAAATGTCGTTATTTATTTTAAGTTGGTTGTTAAATATGGTGATATTTAGTTTGCTGTTATATTTTTTTCCCTCACCGGTGTCACTGATTATATTCAGGTTGTTTGACGATGTTATAACTGCTTTGCTTGTGTCTTTTAAAAGCAGTACCCGAATGAAAAAATCAGGTGAAGTATCCATTTGCGGCGTCTGGTCAGCAGGCGGTCTTTTGCCGCATCCTGTCAGGCAGCAAGTAATGCAAAGAAAAAAAATCAGCAGATAATAAAGAGCGTATTTTTTTAATTTTCCATCTGTGCAAAAGAAAAGCCGACTAATATGTTTTTTTATATTATTCAGCTTTGCGAATGTTTTATACAACTTATATTTCCGATGAAATTATTTTAATCGGTATAGCTTTAGTTAATCGAGAGTTCGCATCGACAGCCCCAGCTGATTCATGGCTTTTTTGATTTCGTTCAAGCTGGTAACACCAAAGTTTTTACAGCCGAGCAGTTCAGCTTCAGTTTTTCTGGTTAATTCACCTAACGTGCGTAAGTTTAGTTTTTGTAAACACTTGCGGGCGCGAACCGAAAGACGCAATTCGTCAATTGTCTTGGTGAGCAAGCCGTCTTCTTCTGATGTTTCATAATCATCGTTTTCGCCGAGTTCACAAGTCTGGTTGCTGAGAGAGCCAAGATTCAACCCTTTTGTATCTAAGATAACTTTGATTTCTTTCAATGAA
>JAGLTN010000082.1 GCA_023135255.1 Planctomycetota bacterium | reverse complement strand
AGTTCAGGTGCGCCGAAACCGAAAAGTATGCGCATGTAACATTCTTTTTTAATGATTATACAGAGAAGCCTTTCCCCGGCGAGGATAGACAGATCGTTCCTTCGCCTAAGGTGCATACCTACGACCTTAAGCCCGAGATGAGCGCTTACGATGTGACTGATATTGTGCTGGAGAAGCTGGATTCGAATGAATATGACGTGATAATTATCAATTTTGCTAATCCGGATATGGTTGGGCATACGGGCATTATAGAGGCCGGCATTAAAGCTGGTGAGGTTGTTGACGAGTGTGTCGGTAAGGTGCTTGATAAAGTTAAAGTCCTTGGCGGAGCAGCGATAGTAACGGCAGATCACGGCAATCTTGAAAAAATGTGGGACGAAGAAAAACAGTCTCCTTTTACTTCTCATACAACAGGTGATGTGCCTTTGATAGTTTTTGATGACAGGTACAAGGGTAAGAAATTGCGTCAGGGCGGAAAGCTTGCGGACATCGGACCTACAATGCTTGAAATGATGGGATTGGAAAAACCCGTAGAGATGACTGGGAAAAGTCTGCTTGGCGATTAAACATGTAGCTGTTTTAGTTTTAAAAAGGTCGACTGAAATATTAAAATTAGGCTGAGTGTGAAGTTATGGGGCATATAAAAGTCCTTGACCGGAATATGATTAATATGATCGCAGCGGGCGAAGTTATTGAAAGACCCGCAAGCGTTGTCAAGGAATTGATGGAAAACAGTATCGATGGCGGCGCTTCAAAAATAATCGTAACGGTTGAAGACGGCGGACGAAAGCTTATTTCTATAACTGATAATGGTTGTGGGATGGACACCGATGATCTGAATTATGCTTTTGAGCCTCACGCTACCAGTAAGATCAAAGACAGCAACGACCTGAGCAAGATCGCAACTTTGGGGTTTCGAGGTGAGGCTTTGGCGAGTATCAGCTCTGTAGCAATTGTCAAAATGGTTAGCAGGGTTAAAGATTCGACCGGGGCCGGCTGCGTAGAGATAGATTGCGGGGACAGGAAATTTGTTGGCCCTTGCAGCGGTGATTACGGAACGACAATTGAGGTGCGGGATATTTTTTATAAGCTTCCTGCGAGACGAAAATTTCTGAAAACCGCTAATACGGAGTTCGGTCATATCGCGGAGCAATTTACGAGAATCGCGCTTGCTAATTGTCAGCTTGATCTGACATTGGTGCATAATAACAGGGAGCGTTTTAAGCTATCAGCGGGACAGAGTATAAGTGCGAGGATAGCGGAATTATTTTCTTCAGATATTTCTGAAAATCTCATTGAAAGCGAAAATGACGAAAAAAATATTCGGCTTCATGCGATGCTTGGAACCCCTGCTATTTCCAAAACGAACAACAAGCTTCAATATGTGTTTTTGAACGGCAGGTTTATTCGGGATAAATTTATTTCACACGCAATCAGGGAAGCTTACCGGGGAAATATTGAAAACAACAGATATCCGGTAGTGTTCCTTTTTATCGGGATGGGTTTTGAAGATTATGATGTTAATGTTCATCCGACTAAGACTGAGGTGAGGTTTTATAATTCGAATCTGCTTCATTCGCAGATACTTGGTTTGCTGCGTGAGAAGATATTGAGCAGTAATTTTGATGTTACAGCGAATTTGGCAAGTGGTGGTTCTTTTTCAACAGACAGCGACGGCTCAAATGCTAACCCACGAAAACAGCAGATCAATGAAGCGATCGATAACTTTTTTAAGAAGCATAAGGGCGGTTCCGACCAACATAAATTTAATTTTAGTTCCAGAGGCAGTTCCGGACCAAAGGTGGTGATGCCATCGTATAATCGTATTCCTGCTGAGGCTGCGTCAATGGAGAATGAAGCTGATTCGGGGGAATTTATACAGATCCATGATAGCTATATTGTCGCTGAGACTGAAGATGGGTTTGTGTTGATAGATCAGCATGCGCTGCATGAACGGGTTAAATATGAGCAGCTGCGAAGGCGTGTTTCTAATGGGCCTTTAGAATCGCAAAAACTGCTTTTGCCCGAAAGCTTTGACCTGACGGATTCGCAGAAATCTGTTATTGCTGACAACGCAGATATTTTTGAAAAGTTTGGGATAGAAATGGTTGAGTTCGGGCCGAGGACTATGGCGATACAGGCTTTTCCTACGATGCTGTCGAAAATTAACTGCGTTGAGTTTGTGAAAGATGTGATAGATCTGCTTTGCGACAAGGCTAATCTTGGCGGAGCTGAGGGGCTTTTGGATAAGATACTGAATATGGCAGCTTGTAAGGCAGCTATCAAAGCGGGACAGAAGCTTACCGCACTGGAGATCGAACAGCTTCTTAAAGATAAGAAAACTGTTGAGAATTCGAGCAGATGTCCGCACGGCAGACCTACAACGATAACGTTTTCAAAGGCAGAGATCGAAAAACAGTTCCACCGGACGTAGGTTATGAAAAAAATAATATTAGCAATTATATGTGTTGCCGCAGGTGTTTGGGTTTTGGGTAATTATGCAAAACAACTAAGCTCTGAAAATGCACTGGAGACACAAAAAACCAAGGCTGAGAAAAAGAACACTTCAAAATATCCGGAGAGAATCGTTTCTTTGTCACCTAATATTACCGAGATACTTTTTGAGCTGGGGTTGGGTGAAAAAGTTGTCGCTGTTTCCAATAACAGTAACTATCCGGCAGAGGCGGCGACAAAACAAAAGGTAGGGACATTCTGGCAGCCTGATACTGAATCGATATTGGCAACCAGGGCTGATCTTATAATAACGCTTTGGTTCGCACAGCAAAAGTCGGTGGCAGATAGTCTGAAAAGGCTTGGCTATGATGTGCTTTCGCTGAAAATCGAAAGTCGGGATGAGCTTATTGAGGCAATAGGAGAAATTGCTGAGGTTGCCGGGGCGGCAGAGCAAGGCAAAGAATTGATTGAAAGGCTCAATGAGAAGTTAGAGCAGATAGAGGCTAAGTATGAGAAGCTTGAAAAGGTCAAGGTCTTATGGGTGATACAAGCAGAGCCTTTGAGGGTCGTGGGCAGAGGGACGTTTGTTGATGGGCTTGTTGTTTCTGCGGGCGGGGTCAATGCGATAGGCGAAACTATCTATCAGTATCCGCCTATATCAACTGAGGAGCTGCTGAAATGTGGTGCGGATGTGATTATACAGTCTGCAATGGGCTCGGGAAATCTTGACAGGCAACAGGAGCAGGCGGAAAAATTCTGGAAGCGATATCCGAATCTGCCAGCAGTAAAAAATGACAGGATTTATGTTGTTGAATCTGATACTATATTAAGGCTCGGTCCAAGGCTGGCGGATGGGCTGGAGTTGATTGGAGGCTTTTTGCACCCGGAGATCAAGGATTGAAATATTGATGGCAAAAGAGGCATTGACATTAAAGAGACTGGTTATAGAAATCGCAATTTGTATAGCGATACTTTTTGCGGTAATGATGCTTTGCGCTTTTGCCGGGTCGCAGAGTATCAGCTTTGAAAAAGTTTTTATGTCTGATGGTGCGGGCGGGATTGGTAATATTGACAGGCAGATATTTTTCGGGGTTCGTATTCCGAGGATAATATTGGCAGCTATTGTGGGGGCGGCGCTTGCGTGCAGCGGGGTTGTTCTTCAGGCGATACTGCGGAATCCGCTTGCTGATCCTTATATACTTGGTATTTCCAGCGGCGCAGGTTTGGGGGCGATAATCGCTATCCTTTCGGGGATTAGCTGGAGTTTTTGGGGCGGCAGTTCGATAACGGCATTTTCATTTGTCGGGGCTGTTTTGACAGTTTGGTTAGTATGGTGGATAGGCAGGTTTACAGGCAAATCTCAGGTAACCTCCCTGCTGCTTGCGGGGGTTGTGGTTAACGCGTTTTTTTCCGCGGTGATAATGTTTCTGACATCGATAGCGAAAAGTAATCAGCTGCAATCTACAATCTTCTGGCTTATGGGCAATATCACAGAAAAAAGTAATTCCGTTTTGGTTACGGCATGTGTTTTGGTGATTTTCGGGATATTGGTGTTATTCAGTATTTCACAAAAATTAAATGTGCTTACGTTTGGGGCTGAGCAGGCCAAAAATCTGGGGGTTAATATTAAACATATCCGTGTGATCGGGTTTGCTTTTGCTGCTTTTATTACAGCTATTGCGGTTAGTTTAAGCGGGCTTATAGGTTTTGTCGGGCTGATAGTACCTCACGGAGTAAGGCTTGTTTTTGGGCCTGACCATCGCAGGCTTTTGCCTTTGAGTGCGATTATAGGCGGGATATTTATGGTAATAGCTGACACGATTGCAAGGACTATAATTGCCCCTGCTCAGATGCCGGTGGGAATAATAACAGCGATAACAGGTGGGCCTTTCTTCCTTTATTTACTGGCGAGATATAGCCGAAAGGTGAGCTGGTTAAAATGAGCGTTACTATAAAAGTGGAAAATCTTGGTTTTGGTTATGGCCCGCGAACGATATTAAAAGATATCAGCTTTGAGGTTGAGGCTGGGGCTTTTATTGCGATAGCTGGGCCTAACGGTGCGGGGAAAAGTACGCTTATTAAGCTGATTTGCGGATTGCTTAAGACCGACAACGGCAGTATAGAAATCCATTCTCGCAATATTAAGCATTACAGCGAAAAAAGGCTCGCCAGGAAAGTGGCTGTGGTGCACCAGGAATTTGTTCCTGGATTTGATTTTACTGTGGCTGAGACGGTTGCGATGGCCAGGACGGTATATATGGGGACATTGGGGTTTGAAAGTGCAGAAGATAAAAACGCTATTGATAAGGCGCTTAGATTGACAGATACGCTTGAGTTTGCGTCAAGGTCTATAAGCCAGCTTAGCGGCGGTGAAAGACAGCGTGTTTTTATTGCAAGAGCTATCGCACAGGATACCGATATTCTGCTTTTGGATGAGCCTACGAGTTTTCTGGATTTGAAGCACCAGGTGGGAATATATGACCTTTTAAAGAAAATGCAGAAAGAGAAAGGCAAAACAATAATCTGTGTGACCCATGATATTAATCTTACAAATCAATATTGCGACCAGAGTTTGCTTTTAAGTGCCGAGCAGCAGTGGCAATTCGGCAGAACTGAGGATGTGTTTTCATCTGAGACAATAGAAAGGTTTTTTGCCGTAAAAACCTTTGAAGGTCGAGTCCGCGAGAAAAAATTCTTCCTGCCTTTAGGAAATTATCAACAATAATAACAAATCGAATGCCGGCGGCGAGGTGTTTAAAACAACAAAAAGTCTAAAACGTAACCTCTTGCATCATAAGCCCTTAAGTTGTTTTTTTATCTCTTCTTGAATTCTTCAGGGCTAATCTTTATACTTCTTGCGTTTAGCAGGGCAAATTTATACAAAACTGTGGTGCATTGAATAAAATAATCTGCTATAATGGCGGGTCTATAGTGTTTGCAATATTGTTATCAGGAAAGGCAGATACAACTGTGGCTAAGAAAAGCACAAAAAAAACAGTGAAAAAGGTCGCTAAAAAGACGGCAAAGAAAGCTATTTCTGAGAAGGCTAAAAAAGCTGTGAAGAAAACAGCTGAAAAATCTAAATTGACAGCAGCGGAACTTGACCATTTCAAAGAATTACTCCTTATTAAGCGCCTGCAGATAATCGGCAGTGTAAGTGAAATACAGGATGAGGCCCTGAAACAGTCCAGAATGGATGCTTCGGGGGATTTGTCAAGTATGCCTATCCATATGGCGGATATCGGAACAGACAATTATCAACAGGAATTTGCTTTGGAGCTTGTGGATAGTGAACGCAAACTCTTAAAAGAGATATATGATGCCCTTGAACGGATTGAAAAAGGCAGTTACGGAATCTGTGAGAAGACAGGTAAGCCTATCCTAAAAGCACGACTTGAAGCCAAACCATGGGCCAGATATTGTGTTAAATATGCCCGGATGTTGGAACAGGGACTTGTTAGCAAAGAATACGAATACCCTTCAGGGTAATAAATTTCCGCGAATAAATCCATAACTTGTTATCTTTGAGTTATTTACCCGCGGATAAACGGAAAAATTCAACCGGGATTAGTATAATAAGTTTGTATGATATGAAGTTCAGATGTCCTGTATGTAAAAATGTAATCCCCCAACCCGTAGAAGGAGAAAAGGAAAGTTTCAGATATTTTCCTTTTTGCTCTGAAAGATGCAAACTTGTTGACCTTGGAGCGTGGTTTGACTGCGAGTACAAGATAACAGACCAGGCTAAACGACTACAAATCGGTGAAGAACCATATCAGGATAATGGTATTTTAAGCTTGTTCAAATCTAAAAAATATTAGAAAAACTGTTGAAATCAAGCAGTAACTGCATTTATACTAATGCTTTGTATAATTAGGTTTGTCTTATTAGCGACCAGAACATTTGTTTTCATATGAAAGGAAATAAAATGGTGGATAAACAAAAACCAGTTTCGATTTTTGGCGAACTTCTTTTCCCGAATATATTTTGCAGTTTTAAGATAGCTATTCATCCACAGAGCTTAATAATCGCATCTCTGGCGGTTTGTTTAATATGGACCACTGGTGTAATGATGGATTTAATCAGCAAAACCGTGGTCGTATCAGGTACAAATGTCAATGAGCTAAGTGTTTATATATCTAACCCTTCAACGTTAAAATCTTATATTCAGGAATATAAGGACAGCGACCAGCGTCAGGGCGTATTTAAAACCATAGGAAGTTTTGCATTTAAGAAAACCCACCTTGCTATTAAAGCTTTTCTGACTTTTGACATTGCTCGAACGACAAGAGAGACAGCGGAATATTTCAAGGCAATATCATGGGCATTTAAATACCATATAGTCTACTGCGTAATATTTTTTACGATAAAATTGATGATTATCTCAATTGCCGGCGGAGCATTATGCAGACGAGCAGCTTTGAAATTTTCGCAGGATCAGCAGGTCGGTATCATTGAATCACTTGTATTCAGCTTGAAGCGATTCAGAGTTTTCATTACCGCCCCACTTACGCCTGTGGCAATTATCCTGTGCCTTGGTTTTATTATAATTTTTCTTTTCGGTCTGATAACCAACATACCTTTTGCGGGCGAATTGCTGGTCGTTTTCTTTTTGCCTTTACAATTGTTAGCAGGCGGGATAATGACTTAC
>JAGLTN010000081.1 GCA_023135255.1 Planctomycetota bacterium | reverse complement strand
GAGGGACAATTTTATATGAACACTAATGCTTATGAAGTTACTATGGTAAGCATCAGGCAAGTAAAAGTCAGTTATACCGCTGCTACTGAACGTGGCGAGGGGGTGGGTGCACAACCTTTAAAGCCTATTACTGTGCGTAGTAAAGATGGATTTACTTTCCCTGTTGATGTAAGAATTACATACAGGATCGATACTCAGGATGCCCCGAAAGTCGTAGCCACCGTTGGTGATGATGCTCTTGTTTTAAATAAGCTCGTAACGCCGGCAGTTCGAGCGGTTTTCAGAAATAATGCTGAAAAAGTCAAAGCTCTTGAGTATGTACAGAAAAGATCTGAGCAGGAGACCCAAAGTGCAAAGATGCTTGTAGCAGAGCTCGCTAAGTATGGCGTTACCGTGTTGGCGGTTAGGATTGGTGATATTGGTGACGAGAAAACCCTCGGTGCTCTCTTGAAAACTCAGACAGACAGGGAAATCGCTTTGCAAAAGCAAGCTACCTTTGAAGAACAGCAAAGAGCCGCTGAAAAAGAAAAAGCTCTTCTGAAAACAGAGCAGGAAGCTGAAGAAGAAAAACGTCTTGCAATTGCTGCTTATGGCGTAAAAGTTGCTGAAGAGGATAAGAAGAGAATGATCATCGATGCTCAGGCTCAGGCAGAAATGATAAAAGTTACCGCCCAAGCACAGGCGAAGGCTTACGAACTCGTTGCGAACGTTATCGGTTCTGATAATGCTGCCCTGATCGAGATCATGAAGCTTATAGCTTCTGAGAATATCAGAATTACGCCTGATGTTATGGTAGGTGGTTCGAGTCAAAGCGGAATGTCCGATGCTTTGATGGGGACAATTTTAAGCGGCAAGCTTAACAAAGGCAGCGCAGAAGCTAAGCCGCAGGGTAAAAAATAAAAATGATCTGATTGATGTTTTTAAAATAAAGCTCTCTGCTCAAAAACAGGGAGCTTTTTTTTTGAGCTATTTAGGCTAGATGTTCTGTTTTGCGTCTCATCAGGCGGTTTACCATCATTTGCTGCTACACTGTCGCCTGTGGAATTTATCATTGTCGCCGGTGGGTCGATCAGGGTGCCGAGCATTGAAATGATGGGCAAGGCTTCTGGTCCGAATCCGTAAAGCGATACTATTAGAGCTTCGCCGAGGAATCCGCCTCCGGGGATGCCGCTCATTACGAGGCCGCAAAGAATCGCCACGCCGATGGCTCCAGCTAAAGTACTGAATCCGGAAAAGTCCCGACCAAACAGCGAGAACAGCACAGCAATTTTCATAATCGCCGCCAGACAAGAGCCGTCCATGTGAATCGTTGTGCCGAGCGGAAGTACTATTTCGCGCACATCATCTGGTATGCCAATCTTTTCAGCTGCTTCAAGATTAGCCGGTAGTGCCGCCAGAGAGCTTCCTGTTCCCAATGCTGTCAGCGCTGCTGGTGGAATGTGTGTCCAGAAACTTTTGATACCTTTACGTCCTTCAGCGGCGAAAGCATAAAACGAAAAACCGAATACAAAATAGAGAATTGCCAAAGGATAGTAGAGCGCGACTACCCTGGCGTATGAGCCTATTATTTGCGGTCCGAATACTCCAACCAGATACGCAAAATATGCCCCCAGACCTATCGGCGCGTAGAGCATTATCAGTTTTATGAGTTGAGCCATCACCTCCGAGCCTGAGATCAGGAACTCCCGGAAAGCTCGTCCCTTGTCACCAGCTGCCTGTGAGGCAAGACCCGTTAAAATAGAAAAAACAATCAGGGCGAGAATATTGCGGCGGTTCAGTAGGTTGGAAAAGTCGTTGACTGTAATAGTGTTGACAATTTTAGTTGCAAGGCCGTTTGTATCGGGAGTTGGCGGTTGGGCAAGCTCGATTGTTAAACCCTTAGCAGGATCAAAAACCTTTACAGTCAGCAACATCAGGGTTGATGATATTATTCCTGTTATCACAAATACTATCAGCATTAGACCTGCTATTCGACCCAGACGCTTGAGATTGGGATTTGCTGCTACTGCTGAGGATAGAGAAAAAAACACGAGCGGAACTACAGCGGTAAACAACAGATTTAAAAACACATCTCCCAAAGGTTTCAAAGTTATGGATTTAGGCCCGATCATATAACCCAACAAAGCGCCGGTTGTAACGGCCAATATCAGGATAAATGTAAATCGCCATCTCTTTATAAATTTCTTTGCGTCCATGCTTTCTGTCTTTCCGTAATATTGCTCATTATACGCGGGCTGGTCTTTGGTTGCAATAGGTAGTGATAATAAGACAAATGGCAAAAACAACGATTTAGTTAATTGTGTTGCTGCGAGATGTTCAGGCAATAAAAAAAGAGCCTATGTCACCAACTGACATAAGCTCTAATAATACTGGGCCCAGCTGGATTCGAACCAGC
>JAGLTN010000080.1 GCA_023135255.1 Planctomycetota bacterium | reverse complement strand
TTTATTATGATTATTCAAAGCCAGCGGCACAGGTTAAAGTCGGGGTGATCTTTGTTCATGCTGCAAGCGGCAATCGCCTTGGCCCTCACAGAATGTTTGTGGAAATGGGGGAGAAGTTTTATAAGCTGGGATATGCGGTAATGCGTTTTGATTTTGCCGGGTGCGGCGACAGCACGGGGACAGGTCCGATGCAGTCTATAGAGGATGACAGCTTCGATCTTGTGAAAGTTTGTGAGTTTTTCAGACAGCAGGAGGATTTGGAGAAAATATTTCTTATCGGGATAAGCAGAGGAGGCAGGCTTTGTTTTAATGCTGTGAGGAAATATGAGATTCCGGTAAGCGGCATGGTATTGCTGTCGGCTTCTTATCTTGATAACAGTATTTTCGTCAGGCTGTTTGTAAATCGCCTTAAGCAGTATCTTGTGAAACTTACAGAACCTGGTGGTTGCCAGAGGCTGATAAGCGGGGCTGTGAATTTCAGGGGGATATTGCGAACGTTTGCTTTTTGTTTTCAGTTTAAGCAGAAAAAGGATTCTGCGAAAGGCGGAGCGGGTTTTAAAACCAGATGCCCCCTGCTGTTTGTTTATGGCGGCAATGACCCGATCACAAATAATTCTAAAAGTCACTACAGCACAATATGTAAGAAAAATGAGATCGATCATAAATGTGTGTCAATCGAAAATGCTAATCACAGTTTTTTCCATTATAAATGGAAAGAGAATTTATTTGGAATTTGTAAAAAGTGGATCGAAAACTTGGCTGAGAAGGAGTAATTAATGGTTTCTGCGAGCAAAATAATGCTCACCTTAAAGGCCTACGGGCTTTCGAGGATTGCTATTAAAGGGCAGTATGATCGAAAATGGATAGATGAGACCAGGGACAAAAAACTGCGGAAGCTTGTTCGGTATTGCTATGAAAATGTTAAATATTACCGGGAAGCTTTTGACCAGGCAAATGTCACCCCTGCGGATATTCACTCAGCGAAAGATATTTATAAGCTGCCTTTTCTTACTAAGAAAGAGTTGCGAGGCCGGCTTTGGGATTTTCTGCCTAAACAGATAGGCCCTTGCAGGATAAGCAGAACTTCAGGGTCGACTGGTGTGCCGGTTTGTATTTTTTCTGATGAAAATTCAAGAATGCACAATGCTGCTGCGATTATTAAATACCGCAAAGCGGTCGGGATCGCCTTGTTTGGTTCGACGATAATTACGCCTTTAAAAAATGAGGCAGAGAAAACGAAAAAGCCTGCCTGGACATATTTCCATGGTTTGCATAAAACTTACTATGTAAATCCGTATCTCGAATCGCAGGAGCATTTTGATTATGCATCGAAGCTTTTTAAGAGAAAGGCAAATGCAGCGTTGATAGGTATTACTCCTGCAATAGTAAAGCTGGCTTATCAGGTCAACGATGGCAAGGTTGAGGGTTTTAAGCCTAAAGCCATAATCACCAGCGGTCAGAGTTTAAGTGACAAACAACGGGACGTAATTGAAGGGGTGTTTTCGACGAAGGTAACGGATGTTTACGCGTGTAGTGAGTGCGGTGAGGTTGCCTGGCAGTGCCGAGCCAGTGACTATTATCATATCAATGAGGACAACTGTTTAGTTGAAATACTAAAAGATGATAAGCCTGCAAAATCTGGTGAAGTCGGCGAGGTGGTAATCACTAATCTTAACCGATTTGCGATGCCTATTTTGCGGTATAAGGTCGGCGATCTGGCGATTGCGACCGATCACAAATGCAAATGCAACAGAAAGCTTGCTATGCTGAAAAAAATCGTCGGCAGAGACGGCCAGAATATTATCTGTCCGAATGGCAAAGTGCTGCTCTGGAACCAGCTTAAAGGGTTTATGAACATCAGCCAGGTAAGACAGTTTCAAATCGTCCAAAACAGCGACGGCGACTTGACAGTTAAATATGTGCCCGCTGAAGATGCGGATACCCTTTGGATCAGCAAGCTTATTAAAAGCAGGTTTGAGCCTATTACAGGCAATTCGATAAAATTTGCTATAGAGGAAGTAACCACTATAAACCCCGCCAAAAGCGGCAAGCTCAAATTGGTGGTTTCAAATTATAAACGATAAATCAAAGGCTAACATCAAACCAGTAAGCGATAAATCAGAAGATCAACGTAACTCTGATTTACATTTATATTTCTCGGCAGGACGGCTTCAAGTAAGCCCCCTATGGATTCTATTATTTTTTGTTTTTCATGATCGCAACCAAGACAGTAAAAATAAATCTTCTCGATGCCGCAGTTTTTTGTTTTTTCTATAGTTGATTTTAAGAGCAGCCCTGCTTTATCGAGGCAATTATCATGAAGATAGAAATCCGCAACAGCTATATGTTTGCTAAAGCTGGGGGCATTAGGGGTAATATGGCAGTAACCGGTGATTACATCTTCTGTGTTGGAGATGAGGACGTTTGCCAGGCCTTGGTTTTTTTGTATGTTTGTCATTAAGCTGCTGAAGACCGGAGCAAATTTTTCGATGGGGAAGTATCTGCTCGAAAAAATATTATTTGAAAAATCGGCGGTGTAGAGTTTGGCTGGGCAGGCGAACAAAGCCATCAGCGCGGGCCAATGGTGCCACTGTAAAGGTCTGATCGTTAAAAGCCCAGGCGAGTAAAACTTTTTATCTATTTCTGATTGTGGAGCAAATAGTTTTCTCATCACAAGGCCTTTATAATTATCAAAACCAAGTTGACGATAAAGAGAAGCAGCCCGGTTGTGTGGGTTAACGCCAAGGTATGCTGCGCAGCAATTGTTTGCCTTTAGATGTCGCAACAGTAATTCTACGATTCTTTTTCCTATGCCGAGACGTCTGTAAGCTGGCCTAACACAGACCGGACCTACAATAGCGAAGAAGCTGCTGTTTCGGCTATACAGGGCCCCTGCTGCTGCTATTATGGAGTTCTCGTATTTTTCAAGGTAATAGATTGCCTTTAGTGCCGGGCTGAATTTCCCCAATAATGCTGAGCGGAAGTTATAGTCGCCATACTCGAAGTTATCTAATAGGAACGACTGTATTTGCTGAGCGTCTTTCGTTGTCGCTGGTGAGCAGACGGCATAAAATTTAACCTGATTCATATCATTCGCCGTTGAAATAACCATTGTCGAGGAGGTGTTTTTTGAAGATTTGTTGTTGTTTTTTAGTTTCATCATCAAAATTTTCCGCCAATATTTTAATCTGTTCAGCGGGGTCATTTACGAGGTCGTATATATATTGCTGACCCTCAGTGAAGATATATTTTATTCGGTCGGTTCTGAATGCGTATTTGTCTTTTATGGCTTGGCCTGTGTATTCGATGAAGATGAAGTCATGGAGGGTTTCGGTTTGGCCCGATATCACCGGCAACAGGCTTTGGCCTTGAAGTTTGGTTGAGATTTGTATTTCCAGCAGGTCGAAAATGGTGGGCATTATATCTATAGTGCTTATGAGCGTATCGATTTTTTTGCTTTTGCCGGCGGGAAGTGACATTGCCAGGGGAATGTGAGTCAGTTCATCGTATATATCATGGTGGCTTGATCGGCCATGGTCGTAAAACTGCTCTCCGTGGTCGCCCATCACGATAATAACAGAGTTTTCTGCAAGGTTTGCATCTGTGAGATATTTTAGCAACTGGCCCAGGTCATCGTCTGTCTGTTTAACCTGACCATCATATAAAGCGATAAGGTAATCGAGGTCTTTGTCAGTTGGGCGATTGCTGTAAAGCGGCTCACGATGAACGCGGGTAAAATCAATATCCGATTTATAACCATCAGTGTAAAGCTTATCGTAAGGCCTCTGAGGAAGATACGGAATGTGGTTATCGAAATAATGTACAAAAAGAAAAAACCGATTCTTAGAATTGTTATTCAACCAGCGAATGACAGCTTTGTTTATCAAATCATTTGTGCGATAGTAAGAAATATCGAAAGGCTCATTGCTGTCAGAAAAGCTCTCAAGCATGATCTCGGCGGTGTAGTCGTCGTAGAGGTCAAAGCCCTGAGAGAAGCCCGCATCAGCGGTTAGCCGGCGATTGCAGCAAAAGCCCGCACAACAGTACTGGTTGTCCGCGAGCACCTCAGCAAGTGTGTAATTATCTTTTTTAAGTTTTGCAGAGATGTGTTTTGCTCCATGCTGCGATGGATATTTAGATGTGAAAACTGAACCTGTAGCTGGCATTGACCAGCTTGAAGTTGCGAAGGTATTTGTAAAGTATATGTTTTCAGATGCGAATTTATCGAAGACTTCTGTTGTGTTTCTATGGTAGCCGCTAATTGAACAATGGTCATAACGAAGTGTGCTGATACTTATCAGGATAACATTTTTTTTGTTTTTTTGTCCCGATTCGAAATAGCTTTGAAATTCGCCGGGGATATATGAAGCCATCGTAGCTGATATGAACAAAGCGATTATCGCCAGGCTGATTTTTTTTATTTCACATGAAAGCAATTAGTTGATCTCCCTTTTTGCTTTTAATCTTTCCAATATCTTCTTTGCCTGATCTGCTGATTTTGTGTCTGGGAAATTTTCCATAAGTTCATTCAAAAGAACATAAGCCTGGTTGTAATTTTGCTGAGCTATCATGTCCGTGGCGCGGGAGAGCATAACCGGAGTGATGATACTGCTATCGGAATAATCTTTCAGCAGTTGATATTCCAGAGCCTGCAACCCAGGTGAATCATTGCGGGCAAGGCGCATCGCCCACCACTTGGTATACATCAGTTTTGCGCGGTATTGTGAGCAGATGGGGTTATCAATATGATTATCAATATCAGCGAGGATAACATCGGACTGACGGGCAAGGGACAGCGAATAATAATAAAGCCAAATGATATACGCGGTTTTGGGATGGTCGGGGAATTTCTCATAAGTATCTCTGGCATGGCCTGCAGCAAGAGCATGGTTCTTCGATTTTTGCCAGGTATCTATTATCTGAATGTTCAGTTCCACGACCCTGTCAGGCTCCGATGCAGAGGCAGCTTTTATCGCGAGATTGAGGCAATCGACCGCGATGTTGGCTTTGTCAGGTGGACAGTTATGGGCTGATTCGATATAATAATCGATCTCGTTGAAAGCTCTGTTGCTTATAGCGGCAGCATTTCGGGCAAGGGACATGGCGGCGATAATACGACCAAAATGAAGCAATGCGGAATCCGCAAGCTGGTTAAGCAATTGGGGGGTTTTCATTGACAAAGGTAACACTTCGAGATTTATAGCTTTGCTGTTTGGGGTGTGCAATAAGGGCAAAACGAGAACGTAATTATAGGTGCCTTTGAAGCTTGGCTCTGCGAAGGCGTAGCCTAATCCTGCAAAGCTTATGTTTTCTATGTGTTTTCTGAGTATCAGATTGTAATACCGTCTCAGGAATGTTTTTTCATTTTCCCCCAAGTCGTCTATATTTATCGGCTTGGAAAAAAGGTTTATCGATGAATCATAAAAAGACTTTGCAGGTGCTACGACCAGCGAGTTTGTTTTTTTCTGCTTTTGGTCATCAATAACTTCGAGAAGGCGTTTATTCATAGACTTGCCCAGCTGAGACTGCATTTTGCTTGCAAGAAAAGAGGCTGACTGCAATCTGGATTTTAGGTTTATAAAGCCCGGCGACAAAGAATATTTTTTGCTCAAGTACGTAAAGTTACGATTGCCGAACTCAAATATTTGTTCAGAATTATGCGGGGTTTGATCCAGTACTTTTATGAACAAGTCGATATCGTCAGCTGATGATATATTCGGAGGTTCACTAAAACATAGGCTGCAAAAACATAAAACTATAGGTACTATCGGCAAAATCGACCTGATTTTATTTATTGACATTTTTTATCACCTCCCTTTTTAGGATTTCTATGTTTTTGTTGACGGAATAAATCAGTTTCGATATGTGAGGCTGATTTTCGACCTGTTTGACCAGCGCTAAAATATCTTGTGCCTGGCTGTAATGGTTTGACTCTGTAAGGATGACAGCCTGGAATATTTTTGCGTATTGCCGGATGGCAGTAAAGATGGTGTCAAGATTGTCATAGCTGGTTTTGTTGGGAATATTTTTATTGATAGCCTGAAGTGACTTGAGGGCCAGTTGTTTTTTGCCCACAGAATCGAACAACCAGGAGCAATAGTAATTTATTAAAAGCTGAGCATAATTTCCAGGCTCTTGTGAGATATCAAACTCAAATTTAGTTATATGATCAGCGAGTGTTTCTTTTTCCGGGGTGTTCTTGAATAACCTGGTTAGTACAGCCGGTGCAGCATAGCTTGTTTGGGGCAGTTGATCAGTGCCTGCGATTTGCTGAATGCATTTTATGCACTTTATTTCGAAGTTTATTAAAGGCCAACGATAATAATTTGGATAGTCAACAAGCAAGCCCTGACAAACTGCAATATATTTGTGAGGCTGTTTTTTTTGTAAATACAGCTGGGCTAATCTGTCTTTTGCGATGGGGACATATTTTCTGAAACGTTCTTCACGGCTGTAAGACAAAATGCCAAGCAGTCGACCATAAGCAACAATGGCTAGATCGATATCACCCTGACTTTGATGAATATTAGCAATGTTAAACAATGCCAGACAGCCGAGCTTTAGTATTGCGGGAGTGTTTTTATCGTTCAGCTTATAATCGTCAATGGTCAATGAGGCAATTTTTTCAAACTGTTTTATCGCATCGCCATATCGGCCTTGCTGTTTGAAGATCATTGCCGCCATGTTGTAAGAAGCAGCGCAAATCACTGGGGTAAATTTATCATTATTCGCGGTTTTCAGGAACATTTCGGCTGACTCGTCAAGCATGGAAGCTTTGTAATAGAGCAGGCCTGTGCGATAATTTATTCTTGAAAGCAGGTAATTGTTGCGAATGTTAGCGGATTCTTTTCTGACAAGGCCGACTAATTCCTTTGCCTGATCCCTGGATATTGAATCCTTGACCTGGTAAGTTTTTTGCATTGCTTTTCGGGCGGACAGCTCACTTGCAGTCAGATTCGAAGCCGTTGCGGCAAATATAATTACAACCAGACAGCTTAATAATTTAAAGTTTTCTTTCTTGTGGATAACCATCTCTCGTCCTCATTTCTGAAAATGTTCTTATTTCAATGTCACTTCTTTGCGATTCGGCATTATCGTTTCTGGTAAAATCTTCATTATCAAGAATGTCGATCCATTCGATTTGACTGCTTGCGGAAGTTATTGTTTTAACTGCTTCGGTGCAGGTTTGCCAGCTGCCACCCCCGGCTGGCAGATCATAAGCTACCGAATCGAACTGGGACAGTACGTTGTCGCATTCCCATTGCCAGTTATCCGTTATAGTCAGTGGTATATCGTTTTGATGGTAAAGCTGACAGTATATAGCAAGCTCAAGAGCCTCCGATGACGGACATTTATCTTTTTTCGTGTGTTCGATATAGCTTTTAAGCTCAACAGAACTCAAGCAGTTGTTTTGCATCTGGCAAGATCTGTTTGTTATTGGGCCTTGCTTGTCAACGATCACCCATAAATTAACATTTTCAAAGGCAATTGGTTCAGCTATCAGGGTTTTTATGGGGGGGAGCTTTTTCACAGCTGCCCGGGCATTGTGCGATACAGAGATCAGTAAAACCAAGATTAAAAACTTAAAAGTATTTTTCATTTTCGTAACCTTTCAATGGGTAACAAACGCTCCACATTTCTTAGCGGCAGTCATGGATATTTTGTTGATATAAAAACTCAGCGGCAGCAAAAATATTACAAATCCGCCAAGAGCTATCAGGTTATTTGCTATGTCAGAAACCGATGCTGACATGAGCAGGGTTTTTCTCATTGCCTCAAGGCCATGGGTCAACGGCATGAACATTGCGAGCCTGCCAAGCCACCCGGGCAAAACCGAGACAGGAAACATAGTACCTGCGAGCAATGCGCCCAGGCTCGAAAAAATCCAGTTTATTGGATCGCCTCGTTTTATAACGATCAGAATACTGCACGATATCGTGCCGAGCAGCAGAAATACCACCGCAGTAAGCAGCATTGTTAATATTGCCGCTGGGATGTTGGGATTTTGCAGTTTCATATTGAAAAGAGAAAATCCAAGTGCGAAATACGCACTGACACGGATTGTTTCAAAAAGAAACTGCCATAGTGACGAATATATCATCAGGGACATATATTTTACCGGTGCTGCGCAGACAGCTTCGAGGGTTCCCTGATTCATCATCTGCCTGATGTCATTTGTGATAGTAACCAAACCTGCACGGAGGTAGCTGTTGACAGCAAGACCTATCAGGGCGAAAGAAAAAAAATCACCACCATAGACTTTGAGGTGCTTGTTAGGAGCACCCTCAAGCATTTTGCCGATGAAAAAAATCATTGCGACGGAGAAGAATATTTGAGCAAACTGGAATATGAACTGGAATTTATAGCTCAGAGCTATTTTCATATCCTTTTTAACGAAGGTTAAGGCATTTCGCAATGCTGTTATAAAAATGTTTTGGATAGAATGTCGTCGACTCATATTAAGCTGCTTTAAATTTACACGTCCTTAACATTTACATTGCTCGGGATAATTGTTTTTGTTTTTTCAGGTAATACGAAAATTGGCTTACGTTGCCGAGGAAAACAACTCGACCTTGTTCTACCATTAAGACCTTCTCACAAAGCTGGTTTAGTTCTTCAAAGCGGTGCGTGCTCCAGATCGCAGCCCGGCTGGGCGCAGCGGAAACGTATTTCTTTATAATATCTTTAATCATTGCTGCCGATTCCAGATCAAGGCTGTTAGTAACCTCATCGAGCAGTAATATCTGGGGACTATGAAGCAGTGCGCGAATAACGGTAAGTTTTTTTCTCATACCAGCGGAATAATCACGAAATAATTTGCGGGATTCTTTTTCAAAATCGAATTCTGCTAAACAACAATCAATACGTCTTTCAAGCAGCCGCCGAGGCAAACCATAAAGACAACCAAAAAACTTGAGGTTTTCTTTGCCGGTTAATCTCCAGAAAAAACTTCTTTCATCACTCGATATATAGCCTATTTTTTTTCTAATTCGACAGCCATTGCTTTTAATATTTTGACCGGCGATGTTTACAGTTCCCTGATCGGCAAGCAGTAAATCAGCAATGATACGTATCAGGGTCGTTTTGCCCGATCCGTTAGCACCAACTAATGCGAGTATCTGCCCTGCTTCGATTGAGAAAGAAATATTTTTAAGTGCGTAGAATTTTTCCCAATGCGAAAACGGTGCAAAAAACTGCTTTGCTAAAGGCTTATTCAGCTTGAAAACTTTTTCGATATTTTTAACTTCAATTACAGTTTGCATATTCATACTACTCACAGTTGAGTTTCCCCGTTTATCCGCGGGTA
>JAGLTN010000008.1 GCA_023135255.1 Planctomycetota bacterium | reverse complement strand
CGGGTGAGCCTAATGAGCCTTTTATAATCGCAACTGCTAATGATCTTCAGCAGATAGCTTATGAGCCTAACGACTGGGATAAGTGTTTTAAAATGGTTGCAGATGTTAACCTTGCAGAGCTGGGTAGGAATTTCGATGTTATTGCTGAAGGTGACAGCTACTCTCGTTTTACTGGTGTGTTTGATGGAAAAGGCCATGTAATCAGCAACCTTAAGATAGAATTAGATAGGTCCATGGTTGGTTTGTTCGGTTATATTGGAGACAGCGGCGCTGTTAAAAATTTATCTTTAGAAGCAGTTGATGTTAATGGAGGCGATTGGTATGTAGGCGGGATTACCGGAAGAAATGAGGGCGTTATTGATAATTGCCATGTTCGCGGAGTTATTAAAGGCCAAAACATATGTGGGGGAATAACAGGAGCGTGTTATGGATATTCCAGCCCCGCAATTTATAAGTGTTCATTTGAAGGCCAAATAACTGGTATATCAGATATTGGTGGTATTGTGGGGGATAATGGAGGAGATGTTGTTAAGTGTTATGCGATAGTGGAAATTATAGCTGAACAAAATTGTTGTGGTGGTATTGTAGGACATAACACAGGTGGTAATTTTCAGATGTGTTTTTCCAAAGGTACTGTTACCTGTTCAGGAGAGGCCGGAGGATTTGCTGGAGTTACCTATGATCATTGTGGATACGGTGGCGATATTAGCAATTGCTATGCAGATGTAACGGTTAATTGCAGTAAAGTCGCTGGTGGATTTGCTGGTGTCGATAATGGAATGACCGGCCAGATATCAAATTGCTATTGTTCTGGTAAAGTTATTTATGATGCCAACAATTACACAGCTGTGGGAGGGTTCATTGGTTCTGGTATGGAAGAAGATAATGTAACCGGTTGTTATTTTCTTGAAACCATTGGCCCAGACAATGGTTATGCACAGCCGCTATCACAACAGCAGACCCAGCAGAAAGAAAGTTTTGCGGGTTGGGATTTCATCAATGCTTGGGGGATTGGGCAGGGGCAGACGTATCCTTATTTAAGGCAGTACTCGGCAGCGGATATTAGCAGAGACGGCATAGTTAATTTTGTTGATCTTGCGATACTGGCGAACAATTGGCTTATGGACAAGTAGCGAAAGGGAGCAATAAAATGACATGTTATCATTATATCATATTTTTATTTAATCTTATTTAAGGAGGCAAGAAAATGAGGAATCAAATTGGAATTATATTATTTGTTTTTGTGTTGGTATCGAGTGTATTTGGGGGAGTTTACAGCGGCGGGGCGGGTGAGCCTAATGAGCCTTTTATTATCGCAAGTGCTAATGATCTTCAGCAGATAGCTTATGAGCCTGACGACTGGGATAAGTGCTTTAAAATGGTTGCCGATGTTAACCTTGCTGAGCTGGGTAGGAATTTTGATATTATTGCCGGCGATGACAGTCACTCTTATTTTTCCGGCGTTTTTGATGGTAATGGCCATACGATTAGCAATTTTAAATGTGATGCCGGTGATGTTATAGGCAGCAGCTTTGGCGGGGTTGGGGTGTTTTACAGTATTCGAGGCGAAACAGCAGAGATGAAGAATCTTGGTATAATAAACGCTGATGTTAATAGTTTGTCTGGTTATGTGGGGATCGGAACTTTGGCTGGGGGTGTTGTTTATGGAGCGAAGGTTACTAATTGTTATGCTGAAAACTGTAATGTTAAAAACGGTAGTGCAGTCGGTGGATTGGTAGGATTATTAGATGAGGGAGTGCTATCAAATTGTTATACGACTTGGAACGTTACCGCAAGTGATTATGCAGGTGGATTAGTTGCAATACTAGAACATGACAGCATTATAGAAGATTGTTATACAACTGGTAATATTACGGCGGTTGATGCAGGCGGATTAGTTGGACATTTAATGAGGGGCGGAATTATAGAAAATTGCTATTCAGCAGGTGACGTGATTGGAGGTCGTTTTGTAGGTGGATTGGTTGGACACGCAGGTCATCGTTTAAAACTTATAGATAGTTATTCTACTGGTGATATAAGTATAGGATATGAATCTCCTTATAGTGAGATATCTGTAGGTGGTTTGGTAGGTTATTGTGATTTCCTTTATGGGGCTATTATTTCCAACTGTTATGCCAGAGGTGACATTGAGGTTGTGATTTTTGACCAGTTATGTGAAAACATCAGTGTTGGCGGATTAATAGGTGAATTGAACTACGGTAATGGGATAGTAGTAAAAGATTGCAATACGACAGGAAATATTAATTTAATAAGCAATAGTGAAAATATGAATATAGGCGAAAGGGTTTATACTGGCGGTTTGGTTGGAACTTGCGGGACAACAGGATTTGAGGATTGTTATGCAACAGGTGATATTAACGGCTTGATAAATGTGGGTGGGTTGGTAGGTTTATATTGGGCTTGCAATTATGCGAAAATTACAAATTGTTATACTACTGGGGCTGTTAGCGGTTACAGCGAAGTTGGCAGCTTGGTGGGTAAGAATTATGGAAATTTAGATACTTGTTATGCAACTGGTGATGTTAATGGTTACAGCAAAGTTGGCAGCTTGGTGGGTAAGAATTATGGAATGTTAGATATTTGTTATGCAACTGGGAATGTTAATGGTTATAGCGAAGTTGGTG
>JAGLTN010000079.1 GCA_023135255.1 Planctomycetota bacterium | reverse complement strand
AGGGAAGATGAAAGATTTCAGGCTTTATGATGGTGTCCTGAGCGAGCGTGAAATTGCTGAGTTGGTCGATCCAGATTATGGTTTGGTGCTGCGGTACAGCTTTGATGAAACTGCCGGTGATGTCGCTTTTGATTCATCGGGTAATGGATATGATGCGGTTTTCAACAGGTCCGACCGATGGGAGGCCCAAGGTGTATGGGGTGGATGCCTGTCGAATGACCATGCGCAGGGAGTATTGTACGGCGATGTGCCGATGGAGGCTTTTAGCGATATCGGTGATAAATTTACGGTGGCGTGGTGGGCGAAGAATACTGCTGGCTGTGATACTTACGGCAATGGTGCGTTTTTCAAGGGTACCAATAACAGAATTAATGTATTTTCTTCATCGGTGTATAAACCCACAGATTCGAATGATCACTATCTGATCACCAGGGCAGGGGGCAATGATGAGAATGGTTATTGGTGGTGGGGCTATAATGATGTGCATGATGATGACGTCGATCAGTGGCACCATCTTGCTTTTTCTGTGGACCACAATACGAAGACGTTAACGAAGTATTATGATGGTGAGCCTTTTGCGATAACTAATCTTTTGAACGTGGACAGCTGCAGCGGTATAGATATGTTCAGATTATTCTGTAGAAGTACCGGCGATACGAGCGGGATTGGGTATCGGGATTGTTATCATGGTTTGATGGATGAGTTTAATCTTTATGACAGGGTTTTGACTTTGGAGGAATTGCACAGGCTTTCGAGTAAGAATCCGCAATTTGCATATCATCCGAATCCAGCTGACGGGGAAGTTTTGCCGAGCAGGGCAATGCTTTTGAGCTTCTCGGCTGCTGCTGATGCTAACAGTCATGAAGTTTACTTCGGGGATGATTATGAGATGGTTAATGCCGCTGATGTTAATAGTGAAGCTTTTGCGGGCAGTTTTGATCTGGGGGTGACGGAATTTGGGCCTGGTTATTTACATGCGGGCAGGTGGTATTACTGGCGGGTCGATGAG
>JAGLTN010000078.1 GCA_023135255.1 Planctomycetota bacterium | reverse complement strand
AATATGTAAAGGGCGGCGGAGTTCCTAACCTTGTGGCTGTTCAGCAGGATGCTACGGGCGACGCGAAAGTAATCGCATTGGCGTGGGCCAATGGTATCGGCGGCGCGCGAGCTGGTATCATTGAGACTACATACCAGGAAGAAACAGAGACAGACCTCTTTGGTGAGCAGGCAGTATTGTGCGGCGGATTGAGCGCATTGATCAAGGCGGGGTTCGAGACTTTGGTTGAAGCTGGTTATCAGCCTGAGATCGCATATTTTGAATGTATGCACGAAGTTAAGCTGATCGTTGACCTGATGTATCAGGGCGGAATCAACTATATGAGGTACAGCGTTTCTAATACTGCTGAGTATGGCGACTTGAGCAGGGGGCCGAGAATCGTTACTGACGGAACCAAAGCGGAAATGAAAAAAATACTTTCTGAAATTCAGAGCGGTGAATTTGCTAAGGAATGGGTCGAAGAATATAAAAACGGGCTAAAGAACTTCAACGCATTGTACGATAAAGACCATGACTGTCAGCTTGAGACGGTCGGCAGAAAGCTTCGAAAAATGATGAAATGGATCGATTCCAAAGAAGCCTGATGCCTGAAAGTTCGAGATTATTGGACCTTTAAGGGAAAAGCTATGAGAATTGCTAAATTAGTCGCGTCGGTGAGTTGTTTGTTTGTTATTTTCGCCTTGAGTGGCTGTTTTATAACAGATTTTGTTAAGCCTGAGGGGCCTCCTAAGGATAAGGTGGTTGCTGAGAGCTATTTGAGTACTCAGCTTAAAGTTACTGATGCTGCGGAGGTTTTGAATGCGATTCATCTGCCGGAGCATACGGTTCTTAGTCAGAGCAGTAGTGTTATTGCGGCTTCGGGACAGAAAATCGAAGGTTATAAGAACTGGTTCAATATGGTTGCTTTTGATGAAGATCAGCTTACAGCGACCAGGAAGTATATTTTTACTATAAATGAGAAGCCTAAGATTTTGTTTAATGATACGTGGCCTTTGTTTCTTTATGACAGTGAGTGCGTTTTGCCGAGGGAGATACTCGATGAGCCTTATGCCGACGAAAGCTCAAGGCGAATTGCTGTTTTGGAGTATATCAAAACGACTTTAGCTGAGGATATGAGTGAGGTCAAGGCTGACAATAAGGAACTGGCGACTTTGGGTATGGTGATCAATCAGACGTTTGGCAGGTTGCTGGTTAAGCTTAAAGCTTCGCCGGCGTTGGCGACTAAGCTGGACGATGAAAAAGGTCTTGAATTTCACCATATAAATATGGAAAAGGGCAAAATAACAATGGTGATCGAAGATGATATCGCTGTTGTGAAAATGCGTGCTGGTTCAAACTATAAGAAGTTTAAAGACCTTAAAGGTTTGTCAGATAGAGAAAAAGAAAAAATGGAGCAATAAGAGTATACAACTTTTTATTGGCCTTATACCGCCGGTAGGTGACCCCGACCGGCGGTTTTTTTATGCGCATTGGGTGGTTTTAGGTGGGAATTTCATCAAATTGGCCAGATTTGAGTTTACAGCTTTGATTAACAGGGTGTGGAAAATATTCCTGATATCCTAATTGTCCTTTCTTAACTACCCTTAAATTATTATAATGTACAGCAAAACAAGAGTTTTTGCCGAAATAAGGTGTAAGTAATTTCATAAAAGGAT
>JAGLTN010000077.1 GCA_023135255.1 Planctomycetota bacterium | reverse complement strand
GATGAGGATGTGCCTGACCACATGGATCACGATGAGCCGGCAAGTTACAATCCGGATAACATTAAAACTCCAACCAATCCGGGATACCTTATTTTAAACAATGGTCTGGCTGGATGGATGACTCCAAATACTCAGGGTGCAACTTCAACTTTTGAAGTTGACTATATCCGAGTCTACAAGAAAAACGAATAACCAAAACGATATCAAAGAGGAGGCTTGTGTAAACTCCCTTAGTCGGAAGTTGATTTAGTGCTCAACTCCCACAAGCCATTCATTTGCTAAAATGGCAAAGTCGATAATGTCGACATAACCATTGCCATTCAGGTCCGCGAAGGAATCGTTTGGCAGGTCGGTATACTCAGAAGCGAAGAGAGTATAATCGTGCATATCCACATCACAATCATAGTCAAGATTAGGAGCTAAAGGCTCAATGTCTCTTGCGAAATAATACAAAGGCTGATGGGATCCTTCACTGACAGTAAAGTAGCCGCAGCCATTGCCGCTAAAACATATCGCTTCTCCCTGTGGCTCAGATATTAAAGATACCAAACACTCAGGCCCGGCAAACGCCTGCCATAGTTGAGAAACATTTTCAACTTTCCATACCGAAGCATTATGACCGCCCTTAACAATAATCAATTTACCTGTAGGCGAAATTTCTCCTCCAACCGCCCACCCCCACGGAAGCGTTGCAACAATTTCCATAGTAGTTGTCTGCGTGGTTGATTGTGGATATGAAGCTCGATAGACTTTGGATGGGTTTTCCCGCTTTGATATAAGAAAAATATCTCTGGTCAGCGGGTCCACCATAAGCGTTTCACAGTCACGACTCCCATCAGGATATTGCAGCCTGATAGCATCAACATTATTCAAAGCTGCGTTTACTGGCGACTGCTGAGAATCAACTTGAGGCTCGATAACCCGATATACAGTAACATATGAACGTCCGGCAGAATTGTCGCCGATGTCACCACAATACAGATAATCAAAACCACCTATCGGCCCCGGACCAATTGCAATATCCTCCCAGTCAGATGCACCTGCGCCGCTTAGAGAGTATATGCCAAGGTGATCACCTGCCGTATTCATCGCATAGGCACGAGCTGAATCGCCTGAATCGTTGTGTACCCACAGAACATCTGGATTTTTTCGGCTGGCTGTGATGCCGGATGCCTCATTTATTGCTGACAATTCTACTTCGCCTACCTGTTGACCAGAAAGAAATTGCGGACAGCCTGACCAGGGTTTCAAAGTTTTAAAGGTCCACACATCACCTTTGACAGTCGTCGCAGCGGTAACCTCATCAATACGCCAATAGTACCTCTTATCATCATCATAATCTAAAAAAGCATAACTTGGACGTCCCCTGTTATCCATGAACTCCGCCGATGACCTTGTTGCATTATTTACCGCATCGTAACCGGTCCCTAAATAAACATCATGTGATTCTGCGCTGTCACCTGCAGTCCAGCCAAGGTAAATAGCGTACTCATCATTTACATCGACCGCCCCATCCGCCGGCACTGGTGCTGTAGCCTTCTCAACCGCCAAACCATTAGCAACTAAGAAGAAGAGTATAATAAAGGAAAAAGGAATTGTTTTTTTACTCGTCACATTCACATCTCATAAAGAAACAAAAAACTAAAAACAAGCCGAAAACATACAACAAGCCTTATTCACAACAGTATACCATATCTGCCTTGAAAATTCAATCTTACAATCTATATATGGGATAGCTTTAGGCATTTTAGTGTTTTTTCATTTTAAAAGGAATGATTTTTCAAATGAAAGAGCGGGTACTTATATCCATATTGCTGCTCTGGGTTGCCGCATGCTCTGGTCGAATAATTGAAGTCGACTACATCAGAGTCTATAAGAAAAACGAATAGGCTAAAAATATATCAAAGACTTAAAAAATCTCACTAAAGGCACATATAACCATCCCAGTAATCAATATCTACCTGGAAAAACAAGTTTCTTCGTTGTTAAGGCACTGGCAAACAAACGAAACCTATTCAGGAGGATATAGTGCGATGTCGTCAATGTAGATTATATCCCATTTGCTTGAACTCAT
>JAGLTN010000076.1 GCA_023135255.1 Planctomycetota bacterium | reverse complement strand
GAATGACCGCTCTTATAAGCAACAACCCTGCCGCAAATACTCCTGCCCGATAGTGCCAAATCACCTATAAGATCCAGTATCTTATGCCTTACACATTCATTCTCATAACGATAGCTGTTCTTTATTGGTCCATCAGAACTAATAACCAAAATATCTTTCGGGCTCAAATGAACACCCAACCCGCGAGCCTGAAACTGCTTAGCTTCCGCCTCAAGCAAAAACGTACGAGCAGACATAAGATTATTCTCAAAACTCTCCGGCACAATCCTGCAACTGAATATTTGTCTGCCGATCCCGGTGTGCCCGCTATAATCCAGATCAAAAGTAATATTCAAAACATCATCATCATAAGGCAGCGCATAAATATAAGAGTCACCATCAGATACCGTAATAGGCTCACGAATTGTAAATTCTTTCTTAGCTCCCTGCTGCTCAACTACTCCTGCTTTAGTCAATGCCTTATAATAATCAATACTGCTGCAATCATTGCAAGGCAACTCCACCCCATCAACTTCAATTATAAGATTATCAATTCCCAAAGCACTGACAGCTGCAAGACAGTGTTCCGTAGTCTCAACACTAACAGGCCCTTTTGCCAAAGCAGTTCGCCTGGCCATCTGAGCAACATTACCAACCACTGCCTCAATGCGAACAGGCTCCGCAAGGTCAGTACGAACAAATACAACACCATGGTTCACCTCCGCTGGACGAAAAACCATCTTTGCTTCTTTGCCGCTAAACAGACCTTTGCCTGATATTTTAACTTCAGAATTAATCGTCTTTTGAAGCTTCAAGACAGTCAACCCTCTTACTTAATTTCTTCACTTGCTTCGCTATTTCAGGCAGCTTTTTGATAGTCAGTAGTCTCTGAATAGTTTTCTTCGCATCATCTGCCGGAGCTCCGAGTATCTTCATACCAGGGGCAATATCACTGATAATACCTGTCATCGCCCCTGCCATAACACCGGCGCCTATATCAACATTATCTGCTACACCAACCTGCCCTGCCAGCACAACACCATCGCCCAGCTTACTGCTGCCGGCTATGCCCACCTGGGATATTATCAAACAGCATTTACCCAATACAACATTATGAGCGATCATCACGAGATTATCGATCTTAGTACCGGCACCAATAACAGTATTACCAAATTTAGCCCGGTCAACACAGCTATTAGAACCGATCTCAACAAAATCCTCAATAACAACACCGCCGTTATGAGGAATCAGCCTGTACGCACCGTCAATAAAATAATAACCAAAACCTGTCG
>JAGLTN010000075.1 GCA_023135255.1 Planctomycetota bacterium | reverse complement strand
GTCCAGTTGACTGGTTTTCTTATCCAATCGTTATCCGCTTGTGCGGCCCAGGCGAAAAGAGCTAAAAAACAGCACAGGATTATTTTATTTTTGTATATTCTTTTTAAACACATAATTAAAACCTTGATCTTTAAAAGCTAAAGACATGAGAAAAGCAATTTTGCATACAACCCCAGTCTTTTCAGCACCATTTCGCCCTTTATAAGGCCAACGTGCGTATTATACCATAAATAAGCCAAAAAATCAAGACAGTTTAAAGAAATGTTATGCTGAAAACAGGCTTCTGAGTGTGTTTTTGCCGGCAGAAACCAAAAGTAGTCCGGAACCTGAAAATTCGCATTTCCGTTCAGATTTCGGGGAAAACAGGTATTGAAATAAATCTTCTTGAATATTAATAGGACTTTTGGTATAATCGGCAATGTTTCGAGGAAAATTTTTAGTATTTCATAATTCAGGAGAACGGTAAATGCGTACTAACATTCTTTTTGTACTGTCGGTTATGTGCTTATTTTCAGGTTCTGTTTTTGCCATCGGCGGTGATATGGGCGGGGCAACTCAGGATGGCTCAGCGGATTTTCCATATTTGATAGAGGATTTCAACGATTTTCAAGCCTTTTGCGCCGATCCAAATTACTGGGATGATTGCGTCAGGCTTGACTGCGATTTAGATCTTGATCCTAATTTGCAAAGTAGAGTTGTTTACTCTGAGTCTCCTATTGCCAATGGTCCTTACTTTTCTGGCAGTTTTGACGGTAATGATCATACTATCAGCAATTTAACTGTTGACGGTGTAAATTATTGCGGATTGTTTGGCAAAACAGAGCCTGGCAGTTCTATCACAGACTTAGGCATCGAAAACGCTTCTGTTACCGGCTCAGGTGATTATGTGGCTGCTCTGGTGGGCTATAATGGTGGCAAGGATGGTGGCAGTAGTATCACCAGCTGTTATTCGACCGGGGAGATTAATGGCGATAGGCATATCGGCGGGCTGGTTGGCTATAATTATGGCATTATCACCAGCAGTTATTCGACCGGGGAAGTTACTGGCAATAGTAATGTCGGCGGGCTGGTGGGCATGAATTATGGCAGTAATTTTGGTATTATAACCAGCTGTTATTCGACCGGGGAGGTTAATGGCGATAATGGTGTCGGTGGTTTGGTGGGCATGAATTTAGGCAGCAATTTTGGCAGTATCATCAACAGTTATTCGACCGGGAAGATTAATGGCGATAGTGGTGTCGGTGGTTTGGTGGGCATTAATGTTGACAGTATCACCAGCTGTTATTCGACCGGGGAGGTTAATGGCAATTACGATGCCGGCGGGCTGGTGGGCAGGAATGATGGCAGTATCACCAGCAGTTTTTGGGATACCCAAACCAGTGCAATGACTATAGGTGTTGGCGATGGTACAACAACAGGTGCGACTGGTAAAACAACGCTTGAGATGCAGACAGAGAACACTTTTACTGATGCCGGCTGGGATTTTCTTGGTGAGATAGCTAATGGTACAAGTCAAACATGGCAAATGCCGGTTGGCGGTGGTTATCCTGTACAAAGTGTTTTTACTGGATATGTGCCAGTTGTTCTTTGTGGCAGTGGCAGTAAAGAGAATCCATATTTAATTGGCGATGCTAATGATTTAGGAGTTGTAATCTATTATGATAACAGCGCCTGTTATAAGCTGATTGCAGATATTAACTTAGCCGGCATTCAATGGCCGACGGCTATTATACCACGCTTTGCCGGTCATTTTGATGGTGATGGGTATATTATCAGCAATATGAACATTGATGGCTGCGGCTATTTAGGTCTGTTCGGCAGATTATACAAAGAGGCTGTAGTTGCGAATATTGGCCTCGAAAGTGTGATGGTTACCGGCACCGGCAATTGTGTGGCTGCTCTGGTGGGCGAGAATTATTCTGGCAATATCACCAGCAGTTATTCGACCGGGGAGGTTAATGGCAATAGTTATGTCGGCAGTCTGGTGGGCTATAATAATGATTTTGGCAGTATCACCAGCAGTTATTCGACTGGGACGGTTAATGGCAATAGTGAGGTCGGCGGTCTGGTGGGCATTAATTATGGCAATATCAGCAGCAGTTATTCGACCGGGGCGGTTAATGGCAATAATTATTATGTCGGCGGTCTGGTGGGCTATAATTATGGCAGTATCAACAGCTGTTATTCGACCGGGGAGATTACTGGCAATTATCATCGTGTCGGTGGTCTGGTGGGCGGTAATGATGGCATTATCACCAGCAGTTATTATTCGACCGGGGCGGTTAATGGCAATGGTGGTGTCGGCGGTTTGGCGGGCACGACTGGTGGCAGTAGCATTATCACCAGCAGTTATTCGACCGGGGAAGTTAATGGCTCACGTGATGCTGTCGGAGGTCTGGTGGGTTATAATAACAATAATAGCATTATCGGCAGCAGTTATTCGACCGGGAAAGTTACCGGCGATGAAAGTGTCGGCGGTCTGGTGGGCAAGAATTATGGCAGTATCACCAGCAGTTATTCGACCGGGGCGGTTAATGGCAATTACGATGTCGGCGGTCTGGTGGGCAAGAATTCTCGCAGTATCACCAGCAGTTTTTGGGATACCCAAACCAGTGCAATGACTATAGGTGTTGGCTATGGTACAACAACGGGTGCGATTGGCAAAACAACACTTGAGATGCAGACAGAGAATACGTTTACTGATGCCGGTTGGGATTTTGTTGGTGAGGATATTTGGGATATATGTGATGGTATGAACTATCCTAAGTTAAGCTGGCAAATTCCTGTGGTTGGGGATTTTGTTTGCGGCGATGGGGTTGATATTGTTGACTTTGCTGTGCTGGCTGAGACCTGGAATCTTTCATTGGGCCAAACTGGTTATAATTATAAGTGCGATCTATCCGGCAATGAGACAATCGACTTTGCTGATCTGGCGATATTCTGTGATAACTGGCTTGGGGGAATATAGGCTTTTAGATTGAAATTAAAAAAGGCTCCTGAGTATGATTGATGGGAGCCTTTTTTGTTTGTGTTTTCTGTTTAGATGTACTGGTTTCGGATTTTTATCAGGAGGTCTCTTGTTGCGATTATGCCTTGTTTTTCGCTTAGTTTGCTGCCTTCGTATTCTACGCCTACAAAGCCATCGTAGCCTGCATCGAGAACTATTTTCATCATTTTGTAATAGTCGGTGTTAATTTCATCGCCATTGGCGTCAAACTCCTGACTTTTAGCGCTGACAGCTTTTGCGTAAGGCATGAGCATTTTTACCGCTTCGTATCGGTCGGTGTCTTTATCGAAATTTCCGAAATCAGGCAACATACCACAGTTAGGCATATTGACCATCTTCATAACTTCAGACATCCATTTGCCATTAGAAGACAGCCCGCCATGATTTTCTACGATGACGTTCAGTTTGTATTTTTTCGCTTCTTCGCTGAGTCTTGTCAGGCCGTCAACTGCGAGTTTCTGCTGCTCTTGGTAGGTTCCTTCTGCGTGGGCATTAACTCTGATGGAGTGGCAGCCGAGGAATTTTGCAGCTTCTAACCAGCGGTAATGATTTTCAATTGCTGTTGTTCTTTTTGCGTTGTCGGGGTTGCCGAGGTGACCTTCACCATCGCACATTATGAGCAGAGATTTCATGTTGTTGTCTTTTGCGAGGGTTTTCATCTGCCCGAGATAAGCTTTGTCGTTGGCTTTATCTTTGAAGAAAGTGTTTACATATTCGAGTCCTTCCAATCCTAAATCGTGCGAGACTTTTGCGAAATCGAGATTGTCCATTTTTTTAGCGAAGATCGATTTATTAAACGACCACTGCGCGAGTGACAATTTGAAAGGCAATTGCGGTTTGGTCTGCATTGCTAAAGTTTTGCCAGCAGTTAAGCCACAAACCATACCAACGCCCATTTCGAGAAATGTTCTTCTGTTCATTTTTTAGTCCCTTAAAAGTTTTTTATTTTTTCATTAGTCTTATAACGCAGGCAACATCCTGGTCCGGGATGAGGTAGTCGATTTTGGTTTTGAGCTTGCCATCGGTTACGTCTATCTTCTGCAGGTTATAGAATTTGCCTGTTTTTGTATCAAAATATTTTACTCTGTAAGTACCGTCAGGAATATCTTTAACGGTTAAGGTGAAATTTTTAATTGTATAATGTGCAGGGTTTCTCATCCATGCAAAGACGTTGGCGCCAGCACTGACGGCCATCACTTCGGTTTTATCCCAGCCTCTTGATGATTTAAATTCTACATCTTTCTTTTCGAGCTGTTCATTGGTTTTGAGCATTTCGCTGCTGAATTTTGCGGCTGGGCCCAGGTGGTAAAATTCGTTTCTGTGATCCAACCACTGCCACCACCAGTTCATAGGCAAGATCGGAGTCGGCAGGAACATTCCGCGCCAAAGTGACATGTGGAGACTTCTTTCGTAGTCTTTCGGGAACTGATGAAGCCTTGGACCCCGCCAGCTATAACCACATTCGCCCATTACGTGAGGCTTATTATATTTATCCTCATAAGTTTTGAACATGTGTGCAAACCAGTAAGTCGGGCCATAACGGTGTGTCTGCGTAAAATCAATGTGCTCACTATCCCAAAGTTTACCGCTGAAATCATCTCTGCTTGTAGTGATCATGTGATCGTATGGGTCGATGGCTTTGAGGTGCTTAGCGATGTCTTTGTGCCAACTG
>JAGLTN010000074.1 GCA_023135255.1 Planctomycetota bacterium | reverse complement strand
TTATTTTTAAGTTATTTACCCGCGGATAAACGGAAAAATTCAATTGGGATCAGTATATATGCATGACAGATGTTATTTGAGCTGGGTGAAACTCAGATGAAAAAACTATCGATATATTTGTTGGTGATCTGTGCGGTATGCATAGGGCTTGGGGATTCTCCATTGGTGGCTGGGCCTTTAGCTAACAATAACAAACCCGGAACTTACGCCAGAAGCATTGAGCAGATACTTAAATATAACAGCAAGGATATCGATCTTGGTACTGCGGCGATGATAATTTCTGAGCAGTGGAATGACGATGTGCTGGGCAGGCAGTACATTTTCGAGCTGGATAAGATGGCTCACAAGATACTCAGGGAACTCAAAGAACGCGGCAGGAATATTGATTATAAAGCTATCGATGTTATTAATGACTATCTTTACAGTGAGCTGGGGTTTACTGCGATTGAGACTGCTGATGACCCGGAAGATCTGTTTTTGCACAGCGTTCTTGATAATAAAAGAGGGTATTGCCTGAGTCTGTCTGTGCTTTATCTTTCGCTGGCGGAGAGAATTGGACTTGAATTGTATGGGGTAGTTGTGCCGGGGCATTTTTTTGTCAGGTATGATGACGGGGATGTCCGGTTCAATATTGAAACGACTAACGGGGGCTCGATCACGAATGATGAACATTACATAGAGAAGTTTAATGTTCCGCAGGACAGTGATTTGTACATGAAGAGCCTTGATAAGAGGCAGACATTAGGGTGTTTCTTTAATAATCTCGGTAACAGTTACAGCGAAATCGGCAACATAGAAATGGCAATGAAAGCCTTGGAAAAATCTATTGAAATCAATCCGTCGCTGGCGGAATCGAGAACGAACCTTGGGAATATTTATCTTTCTAAAGGCGAAACAGATTTTGCAATAGACTTGTATCAGAGTGCACTTGAAGTCAATCCGAATGACGCCAAAGTTTATAATAACCTTGCTAATGCGTATATGCAGAAAGGCTGGACAGTCAGGGCAATTAAGTTTTATAAGCTAAGCCAGAGTCTTGACAGTGATTTTGCAGATATATATAGAAATCTCGCCAGGGCTTATATCGCAAATAAAAATTACGATGAAGCTTTGTCGCAATTGAATAAAGCTGAGATACGTTCGCCTAAAGATCCTGTGATCTACTATTTCCTGGGAGAGATTTATGTCCAGAAAGAGCAGTTAGCAGAGGCGATCTATAATTATGAGAAAGCTCTTAAGTTTAAGGCCGATTACGCGGAAGCCTATTGCGGGATCGCATTTTGTCACAATATAAACGGTGAAGTGGATGATGAGATATACTTCTATAAAAAAGCTATCTCGGTAAAGCCAGAAATGACAGCGGCGATAGTAAATCTTGGCAATGCGTATTTTTCAAAGAAAAAATTCGAGGCGGCAATTGAGCAATATAAAAAAGCAATAATGCTTATGAACGATGATGACAGGATATATTACAATCTCGGCGCAGCGTATTCGAATTTGAAACTTTACCCTGAGGCCATTGAGCAATATGTTAAGACTCTGGAAATTAATCCGCAAAATGCGGATGCGCACAACGGGCTTGGGTTTATTTATTACAATCAGGGGAAATACAGAACAGCATGGAAACATCTCAATAAAGCCAAACAGCTTGGCTATAATGTCGATTTGCAGCTTTATGATGCTGTTAAGAGTCGGCTTTGATAGTATAAAAACCCGGCTTTGGCACGTCTACAAAAAGATTGATAGAATCGCTATAAGAGTGTATATTACAGTCTGAATACCTTTCAGTGTAAGAAGTTTCCGCGAGGAAAATTATAATCCTGATGTGCGTTGGGATACCCGCGAATAAACGGGAAAACTTAACTGTGAGTAGTACATATAAAATTAACGGAGATTTTAACGTGAATTCAAAGAGGATATTACTTTCATCAGCTACGATCGTTTTGTTTTTTGCGGTATGGGCATGCAGCGGCGATGTTAATAACCTGACTGACTATTATGGATTTGGTGAAATAGAAATAATTAAATCTGATTGGGGGATTCAGAATCTTATTGTTGTAGATTTTAACGGCGACGGGCTGAAAGATATTGCTTTTGCGAATAATCACAAGACAAAAATAGAGATACTGCTGCAAAAAGCGAAAGGGCCTGATATTAAGCTGCAAACTAAGCCTTTAGTTGATGAAGATGATATTAATCGGTTACCAGAAGACAGTCTGTTTGAGAAAAATTCTGTGGCAGTTTCACAAAAGATATTGAGTATGGTCAGCGGTGATTTTAACAGTGATGGAATGGTTGATATTGCTTTTTACGGCAAACCTAACGGCCTGTATTTGATATTGCAGAAGAAGGATGAATCGCAAAAGAAGAGCAACGCTTTGAGCTGGAGAAGCCGAAAGAAAATCAAGATAAGCGATGGGCTTATGAGCAGCAATGCGTTAGTGAAATCTGATTTTAACAATGACGGCAGAGACGATATCGCTTTGGCGAGCCAGAAAAGTATTTATATTATTTTACAGAAGGATGATGGAACATTGGCTGAGGAGGTGGAATATCCTACTTCTGCTGTAACATTAGGGGTTGACAGTTCTGATCTGAACGGTGATGGACTTAATGATCTTGTGCTGATAACAGATGACAGGGATAAGCCTTTACATGTGCGGTTTGGTTTGGCTGATGGTCAGCTTGGCCCGGAGATGCGGTTTTTTATCGAGTCGCCTTATGTAATGGAGATGTGGGATATCGACGGGGAAACGGGCAGTGAGATACTTACTATCGACAGGAGAAGCGGCAGACTGATAAGTTATAGTCTTTCAACTGAGATGAGGGCTGATGAAGATTGGCCAATGTTGTTTTATCCTTTTGCTTCGAGTAAAGATAACAGGAAAAGAGATATTGCGGTAGCTGATTTTGACGGCGACGGGCTTGATGATATTGTTGTTAGTGACCCGGCAGCAGCAGAGTTGATCTTTTACAGGCAAAAAGCCGGCATTGGTCTGGCAGATACGGTGCGATTCCCCTGCTTTTCTGATGTTGATCGTATTGATGAAAGTGACATTGACGGCGACGGCAAAAGTGAGCTGATAGTGCTTAGTGTTAAGGAAAAGCTTATAGGTTTGGTTAGCTACGAGAATAGTCGACTGACATTTCCTAAGCCCTTGGCGGTTGCCGGCGAGCCGGTTGCTATGGAGGTAGCTGACATCGATGGTGATGGCGAGGTGGATTGTGTTTATATCAGTAAGGATGCTAATAGTCTGCGGTCTCTGGATGTGATTTATAATCTGGCAGCGATTAATAAATTGAAGAGCAAAACTCTTGATGATGAGCTGCTTCAATTGGTAAAGGATATCAACTCCTGCGAAACTGGACTGGAATTAAAAAAGCTTGAGGCAAATCCGGACGGCATAAAGGTAATCGATGTCGACCAGGATGGATTGAATGATATTGTTGTCTTTGTTAAATATGAGAAGCCGATACTTATCCGCCAGATTGAGCAGAAAAAATTTGAGATTGCAGATGCCGGCAAGACACAGGCAAGTTTGATCCAGCAGGCGACAATGAGCTCAATGACAGTTGGTGATATCGACAGTAATAAGGGCAAAGAGATACTTATCGCACAGGATAATTTTGCGAGAAGCCTGAAGTTTTCCGAGCAATCAAAATGGCAAATTATTGACCAGTATAATGCTAAGAGTAAGGAAAACAAGATCGGCACTGTTGCGGCATTCAACATGAGCAGTGACAATGCTAAACCAAGTATATTGTTGCTTGATGGGCAAAAGGGGCAATTGCAGATATTAAACGCAGGGCAGGACCAGACTTACCGTATCACCAAGGAACTTGAAGTAGGCAACTGGAGCAATTCTCTGCATCTTAAGATGCTTTTTGCCTCGGTGACGGGCAAAGACGTTAACAGTATTATTCTGTTTGACAGCAACAAATTTGCACTGATAAATATGCCTGAAGATGATTCAGGTCTGAGCTGTGAACAAATCTTTAGCTATGAGACAAAAATAAAGGACGG
>JAGLTN010000073.1 GCA_023135255.1 Planctomycetota bacterium | reverse complement strand
ACTCCGACGAGCCTGTGCGGGGGCCCATTCTCGCCGGAATTACTACTCGATTTATTATTTTAGCGGGAGTTTTTTAGGGATTTAGATGCGTGTGGCAAATGAGTTGTCCACGTTATAAAGCTTAGGATACAAGGAGACATTAAATGGGTAGCAATAACAATTGTTTTTTTTGTGGTAGTAGTAAATGTACAATAAGAGAAACTGTGTCTAAGAATTATGAATGCAAATACTGTGGAACATATATACTCCCAACTGGCCCAATGGCAATAAGCAAGACACCTGAAATTGAAAATGACGGCAATAAGTTCAAGATTGCTTGCGTACTTAATGAAAGACGGCTAAAAGGACTGGGTGGGATAGCACTTAGCGATATGACAAACAAGGAGAACAAGGTTTGTGGCTATCCTCAGATTTCTGCTGCTGACATTTTGGACGAGTTTCCTAAAAAAGCTAATGATTTTCTTAATAGAACATTGCTTAATTTAAGCAGATTGGTTTCTCGACCATTTGCAGAAATCAAACTAAGTATCAGCAGTAATGAAAAGGGTAACTTATCTCTATTTGCCGTTGATACAGGCGAGTTTATAGCTTTTATTAAAGAATTAGAAGCACAGGATTTGATCAGAAATTCATCTTTTGCTGGAATAAAAATGTGTTTTACTCTAACTTCTAAAAGCTGGGAGATGATTGATAATCTGAAAAACTCTGCTATAGATAGTAAACAGGCGTTTGTGGCTATGTGGTTTGATAAATCAATGGACAGTTACTATGAGGAGGGTATTAAAAAAGCAGTTGAGGAAGCTGGCTATATTCCAAGAAGAATAGATAGTAAAGATTTTAATGGAAAAATATGTGATGAAATAATTGCAGAGATTAAACGCAGTAAGTTTCTTATATCTGATTTTACAGAGCAAAGAGGCGGAGTGTATTTTGAAGCTGGTTATGCCATGGGGCAGGGAAAGCCTGTGGTTTTTGCCGTTAAATCAAGCGACATTGATAATTTGCATTTCGATACACGACAATATAATCATATCACATATGATTCGCCTGAAGATTTACGAAATAAATTATACAATAGAATCTGTGCGACAATTGTTTAATTGCAGGAAAAGTATGTGCAAACAAGTTGCTTACCTAACATGGTTGCCATTTAAAAAATGGAGGTTTTTTTATGGGTTTGTTGCGTAAGGTTATTTGGTGGGGAAATGAGTTGTGCAGGTTAGCGACATAGATTTCTCCGCTCGCTATGCTCGGTCGAAATGACAAGGGAGGCTGTGGTGGTCGAAATGACAAGGGGGGGGCTGTGGTCGGAATGACAAGGGGGGGGCTGTGGTCGAAATGACAAGGGGGGCTGATTTAGTAGGAATGGTAAGGGGGATGTTTGGAGTTGTTTATGAAAAATTATTATGTTTATATCATGGTTAGCGAATCTGGGGTGTTGTACGTTGGGATGACGAATAATATTAAGAGGAGAGTTTATGAGCATAAAAAACATTTGGTCGCGGGGTTTACAGATAAGTATAATGTTGAGC
>JAGLTN010000072.1 GCA_023135255.1 Planctomycetota bacterium | reverse complement strand
AATGAAAAGACCACCAAGACCGAGCAATGCAATTGTCATCGGCTCTGGTATAACTTCTATTGAACAACCTTCGATCGCAGTACCAGCAGCATTACCACTAGCGGTAATAGTAATAATACCACTTGCGCCAGCTGCTACAGTATAATCAATGCTGTAGAGAATACCACTTACTAGAGGTGAACCAAAGTTAGCCTTACCTATCGCGTTCTGAACCAGAAAACCGCCTGTATTCAGCCTACCAGGATCTGACACAATCCAGTTGTTAAAACCACCATTAACAACAGCATTGGAAGCTATACCACCAGCCCCATTGTCACTCATACTAACAATTGTAAAATCACCCACTGCGACATCTGAGTAAAGGTTGATAGTTATAATTCCACCAACACCTACAGTTGCCGGAG
The DNA here is from genome assembly GCA_023135255.1 of Planctomycetota bacterium. Lineage (GTDB taxonomy): Bacteria > Planctomycetota > Phycisphaerae > Sedimentisphaerales > Anaerobacaceae > JAGLTN01. The sequence continues at coordinate 1,773 of JAGLTN010000072.1, read as the reverse complement.
CCTGAAGCTCAACTGTCACCGCTGAAGCAACAACACTAACCACCAATAATAGAATTAAAACAAATAACCTCTTCATGTCTCTTACTCCTTTTAAAAAAATATTCCCATATCACTAAAACCTCAACACTGCCTCTTTTAAATACTAACTGCTTAATGGCTTTAAATACGTCTTATTTACGACGACGAATGAAAAGACCACCAAGACCGAGCAATGCGATTGTCATCGGCTCTGGTATAACTTCTATTGAACAACCTTCGATCGCAGTACCACCAGCATTACCATTAGCGGTAATCTGAATAATAGTACCGGCGCCAGCCGTTACTTCATAATCAAAACTATAAATAATACCTACTGGGAGAACACCAAAGCCTACAAGCCCACTAACATCTTTAACAAGATAACCATCAACATTAGGTATGCCAGGCGTAGAAAATGGAAGCCATAAAAAACCTGGATCTGGATTAAGCTGTAATTTAGAAGCTATACCACCCGCCCCATTATCGCTAATAGTATCGATAATTAAATCACCTACTGCGACATCTGAAAAAAGACTAATAGTTATAACATCGCCCTTCATAGCTTGCGCAGGTGCCTGCAATTCAACTGTTACCGCTGAAGCAACAACACTAACCGCCAATAGTATAATCAAAACAAATAACTTCTTCATCATCATCTCACTCCTTGTGTAAAAAATAAATTTCTTCGTCTTCACCTATATTTGAAACTATTTTAAAACAGTTTCAAAACCAAGAACCCGTAGCAAGACTACCAAGGAAACCAGTCGCAAGGCCTCGTATAACCAGGGGCATTCTGGAGAAGTTCGACCATTTCTGTAAGGTCAGAAAGCGTAATCAGACCATCATCACCAACCATATCAGCACAATCATTAACACCTGGAGTTACAGGCACGACAAAAGGCGAACCTGCTTCTGCGAGAATTCTTACCATCTCTGTAAGGTCACTCAGGTCAATAACCTCAGTGTTACCAATTATATCACCAACACAAGTCTCACAACCACCAACCTCACGAATAACATTAACAGTTACTGTTGCCTCTTCTTCCGGGTCTTCCATGACAATGCCACCTCGGATTTCGTTTTCGGTAATCACTACATCAGCGTAAGGGTCGCTAACTGTAAAAGTGCAAAGAACGCCAGTGGCAGGTGGAGCAGCCTGGTCTTCTGCACATAGAGAAGCCATTTCGATGGTGATGCCATCTGTCCCAAGTCCGCCAAGGGTACCAGGATAACTATCGTCACAAACAGCTGAACCAACATCATTGACCTCGCCGCCAATGATTATAGTTGAACCTGGGTAAATGTCATAGTCGGTACTGAAGTTGCTTACCGCGTCTATTGTACCGTAATCAACTTTTATATCTAAAGCAAATTGCCTTACATTATTACCGTCAGTTTCATAGCTTAGCACGTAAAGACAGCTGCCTATGCATTCAGTCGTAATTGTGACCTCTGCCATTGCAGGCAAAGCTAAAACTGATAATAAAACCAATAGAATTGTAATCTTCTTCATGTCTCTTACTCCTTTTTTAAAAAACATTCCCATATCACTAAAACCCCAACGCCCATATTGTAATGTGGAAATCCCTGTTACAATATTGATTCTACTAATATGTACAAATAAGTCAAGAAAAAAATACCACAAAACACAGAATATCGTAATACGAGGTGTAAATGAGGAAATATCGCTAAAAGGTGAGAATTGCAGACAAAAAAAGAGGCAGGTCTTAGACCTGCCTCTTTTAAATACTAACT
>JAGLTN010000071.1 GCA_023135255.1 Planctomycetota bacterium | reverse complement strand
TTTTCCAGGGGTTTGCGCCGGCTATTGTTATCAGGGAGGTTTTGATGCTTGCGACGCCTTTGAAAAAGGGGAAATGGCTTTCTTTTATAATAGTGTGTATCTGCCTTGCGATAAGCGCCTGCTATGAGTTGCTGGAATGGGCGGTTGCCGAGATCACATCAACTGCTGCAGAGGCTTTTTTAGGCACACAGGGAGATGTCTGGGACAGTCAGAAAGATATGGCTTTGTGTCTTGCAGGTGCGATCATATCGCTGATCTTGCTCACTAAGCTACATGAAAAACAGCTGAAGAAAAACTTTATTTACCGACTTAAAAAGGGATTTACTTAATCTTGCAGGTAGTTGAAGCTGTAGGTGTCGTTTTTAATATGAACCATTTCAAAAAGACCTTTGAGGATTTGGCCTTGAAATTTAAGGGTGGTCTTTTGCTCTGAACATTCAAGCAGTTGAAATGTTCCGTTATCTGCGATCTTTACTGAGCCTGCGCCTTTGTTGACCAGTCCCTGATAGGTTAAAAATTTTATGTCATGGGTGAGGATTTTTATAGCAGTATTTTTGCGATTTACTGTTATTTGTTCGGGCGGCGAGTCGAACCTGTAAGTCTCCAGACCATCGAATGATTCTAACATCAGGTCCCAGTGGAGGCTTTGAGCTTGTTTGCGGTGTCTTTGTATGACGTATTTTCTCTGATCGGACATTTTCTCAGGCCTATATTATGAAATTTAACATTACTTTAGAGTACTTTGATGGTAGTATAGTTTTACATTAGGGTCAAAGTGAAAATATTCACGGGAATTATGTTGAAATTGTGCAGAAACGAACATAAAAATTTAAAAATGTTTTGCATCAGGACTGCTAAAACAGTAGTATAGCCGCTTTTTATCAGGTCTTACAGAAAGGTTTAGAAAGGGCTTTGCAGTATGAGTTTTAAGAATTTTTTCAGTCCTAAATCAGTTGCTGTTGTAGGTGCATCACGTCAGCCGGGAAAAGTCGGTTACGAGATACTTAAAAGTATGATCGACGGTAATTATGAAGGAAAAATATTTCCCGTTAACCCCAAAGCTGACGAGGTGGAAGGACTGAAATGCTATCCGAACCTTAGTAGTATCGGTGAAGTTGTGGATTTGGTAATCGTTGTTATTCCAGCTAAATTTACCGTTGGCTGTATGGAAGAATGTGCGAAACTTGGTGTTAACTCAGTAATCATCATTACCGCAGGTTTTAAGGAGACGGGCAAAGCGGGTAAAGACCTTGAAGATCAGGTTGTTGCAATTGCCCAAAAAGCCGGTATTCGCATAATCGGTCCTAACTGTCTGGGTGTTCTTGCTGCTTCAAGTAAGCTCAATGCAAGCTTCGGCGGTAAACTGCCTATACCGGGCGGGATCGGATATCTTTCTCAATCAGGTGCGCTTCTTTCTTCTATTCTTGATATGGCCAACACTAATGATATTGGTTTCAGCAAGCTTGTCAGTTTTGGTAATAAGTGCGATCTTGATGAGCTGGATACGATCGAAGCATTTGGTGATGACGATGAGACAAAGGTTATCGCAGGTTATCTTGAGAGCATTACCAACGGCGTTGAATTTGTAAATAAAGCAGAAGCAATCAGCAGAAAGAAACCTATATTGCTTATGCAATCCGGTACAAGCAGTGCCGGCGCACAGGCAGCCTCTTCTCATACAGGCTCTCTTGCGGGCAGCGATACAGCTTATCAGTGTGCTTTTGAGAGAACTGGTATTATCCGTTGCGATTCGATTAAGACACAATTCGATTTTGCCCAGGCATTCGCAGATCAGCCATTGCCCGCAGGTGACAGAGTTGTGATAGTAACAAACGCAGGTGGTGCCGGTATTATGGCTACTGATGCTGTTGAGGGGATGGGACTTACTTTTGCAGCTTTGACAGATGAGACTAAGAAGAAACTTGCAGAGAATCTACCAGCAGCAGCAAATGTTAATAATCCTATCGATGTTTTAGGAGATGCTTTGGCGGATCGTTATGAGTTTGCACTTGATGCGGCATTAGATGATCCTAATGTTGATATTGTTCTTTTGCTTTTGACACCACAGGCTATGAGCCAGGCAAAGGAAACCGCAGAAGCAGCTGTAAAGATAACTCAGAAAAAATCAACAAAACCAGTTCTGGCATGTTTTATTGGCGCTGAAAAAGTTCTTCCCGGCTGGGAAGTTTTGCGAAAGGGTGGAATCCCACAGTATGACTGTCCGGAAGCGGCAGTAAAAACTATTAAGGCTATGGTTGATTATGCTATGTGGCGTAAGAGGCCTAAAAGAAAGCTCGATGTGTTTGAGGCTGATAAGGCTAAGGTTCAGGGCATTATCGATGCACACCTTGAAAAGGGTCTGCGGGAAGTTGGTGAGCTGGACGCTAAAGAAATTTTGAAAGCTTACGGCTTTGTAACTCCTGGAGGCGATATCGCAGAAACCGCGGACGATGCTGCTAAGCTTGCAGAAAAAATCGGTTATCCTGTTGTTATGAAAATCTGGTCGCCTGATATATCACATAAGTCTGATGTCGGCGGCGTTAAGGTTGGTTTGAAAAATGCGGACGAAGTTAAGGCTGTGTTTAATACGATGATGACTGAAATCCCGAAGAAGATGCCGGAAGCTAAGCTCATCGGAGTTTATGTGCAGGAGATGTCACCTGCGGGCAGAGAAATTATTCTTGGTATTAAACGTGATCCGCAATTTGGTGCGATGATAATGTTCGGGCTTGGCGGTATTTTTGTCGAGGTGCTTAAGGATGTTGAGTTTGCACTGGCACCTTTGACAAAAG
>JAGLTN010000070.1 GCA_023135255.1 Planctomycetota bacterium | reverse complement strand
GGGTTCGAATCCCCCCTTCTCCGTTTTTTTGTGTGTGGTTGGGGGTAACTAAAAAGCCTATTTTCGACTTTTTATTTTGAATTGTCTGAATTTTTCTTTCTGTTTAATAACCAGTCTTTAATCTCATTAAGTAACTGTTCTAAATTTCCGCAAGATTTATGTGTTTTTGCTTCATCAAAAGTAACGGAAAGACGAGATGACCAAGATACAACAATATATAACAAAGGCCTCTCGTCTCCTTTTTGAGGCTGAACTGCCAAACATAGTTTTCCTGGTGGATTTGGCCCTCTGTCTTTGTTAATTAAATCATAGCCGTTATCATTCACTAGTTTTTCGATGGCCAGTGATAGCTTAATTTTATCTATTATCATTTTCAGCTATCTTCTCGAGTATGGTATTGGCCGATTTAAATGTCTCCCTTTGGGAGTGACAATGTTATACACAATGGTGAATACGATGGCTGCAATAATGATGATTATTGTCCATTTGATAATATCACAAAGCATCTGCTTGCCACCTAAGCGTAGTGATTCCACGATATAATGCTTAATTTTATTCATATTTTCCTCTCTTTTTAAATTGAATTGGCCATTTCTGCTTAAAATCTATATCAACTTCTGTTATTTGGAACACCTTTCCCTCTTCAATTTGTTTGGCAGAATTAATATCAAACAAAGCAAGGTTCTTGCCATGGTTGAAAAGACTTTTATATTTAACGCCATCAACCCCATTTGTTTTGAATAATTCGGCGATGATTTGAGTAGGTATATAATCTGTAATTTTATCATTATTTTCAACTGGCCTACAAAAAGCTAAGTCGATCCATTCCCATATAGTTTTTATTGCTTCTTCTGGAGTTGGCGGTTTGAATTTCCAGAGTTTGTCAAGATCAGCTACAGTCATAGCCATAGGATTTATTTTACTAAGAGAACAATCTATTACTTTTAAGTTTTTAAGCGTTTTGAATTGTACAATCGTGACATAAGAACCAACCCATGGACGAATTTCAGATATAGCTGTTTTTTCGTCTGTGGCAAGGTATAAACATGGTATTCCCTTCGGATTGATCCTTCCTTCACCTATTTTACCTGCAAGAGGTTTCATTCGCTCTGTGGTGAAAGGAACTGCGTTATAATCGACTATTTGACCATTATCGTAAAGAGGGTCATCTCCACAGCCTAATTGAGCACGCCAAAATAGTTGGCCTTTGCGAATTGACTTGATGCGATCCCTCGCAGTTGTTAATAATGTAGTGAAAAAACGTTGTGTTTGTTCATCGTGGAAATATCTTTCTTCTTGTTTCTTCTTTTGTCCGAAAGATCGAAAATCATTCCAATGAGGTTGTTTTTCTAATATATTCTTTCCCACTATGGCTTCCTTTTATAAACCGGTAGGTTATATCGGCTGAAAAACACGAGCAATAAAATAGTTTTTAAAAATAATTTGTCAAAACAAAGCATAAAATCGAATTTTCTATGTCGATGACATTGTGAGAAGTAAAACAGCCATCTCTGTTTTTTGATATTTAAAATATTAAGATTGGCGGCTGGTGTTTTTTTGAAAGTTTAGTTTGAAGTAATGGGATAATTTAAGGCCTTGCTATTTTGGAGGTTTGATTGTAAACTCCAGGTTTTTAGGGTTTTGGATAAGTAAGTCATTTTTTTGAAGAAGAACTTTATGACAGAAAAAGAAATTGCACTTTCAGATAGTGTTGCTCATATAACAGTCGATGGCAGGGAAGTTTATCTTGTCGGCACCGCTCATGTTTCCAAAGAGAGTGTTGGCGATGTGAAAGATACAGTCGAATTGGTCAGGCCTGATTCGATCCGCGTTGAGCTTTGTGCGGGCAGGCATAAGGCCATGATGCAAAAAGATGCCTGGAAGAATATGGATATCTTCAAGGTGGTCAGAGAGAAGAAGGGCGTCTTCCTGATTGCTCAACTTATCATGAGTGCTTTCTACAAAAGGCTCGGCGACAAGCTAGGCGTTCAACCCGGTGCTGAGATGCTCGAAGGCGTCAAACAGGCCGAAGAAACCGGTGCTGAACTCGTCCTGGCAGACAGAGACATTCAGATCACACTCAAAAGGGTATGGGGATACCTCAGCTTCTGGCACAAGATGAAGCTCGCAGCACATTTGATGGCCAGCGTCTTTACCAATGAGCAGATAGACGAATCCATGATAGAGCAGATCAAAGGCCAGGACCAGCTT